>NZ_CP194012.1:0-131201 GCF_042055075.2 Roseobacter phycocola
GGTCAGCCATGCGAGATTCACCGCGACGGTCGAACGGGAACGGTTTCTGCTGCAACGCCTGACATTGCACCGCGACCCGCAGGACAAGTTCATCAGCGCTTTTCTCAAGCCACCATTGTATTCCACCGCCTTCAGTGCCGGGTTCGGTACATTATATACCGCCGTCTACCGGCCGCGCCTGCAACAGATGGAGCTACGCTGGCCCGGAAGTGTATGGTCTTTGCCAATGACAGGCTTTGAGGAAGGCAGCAGGATGATCCGCGTGCCCGGCGCTGCCTGAACACCAGGCACACCGGGTGGTATTACCGACTTAAAGTTGTGTCAGGGGCTTGCCAAACCGGCCGCCGTGTCAAACATTACGATCAGAAAAACAAAAATTGGGGAGACTCCGATGAAACTTGCAACCTCCGTTATTACGGCGGCCGTACTGCTGTCGACAACCGCCACGCTGACGAGCGCCGAGACCCTTCGCTGGGCGCGTGCCGGTGATGCGCTGACCCTTGATCCACACGCTCAGAACGAAGGCCCGACGTCCGCGCTCGCGCACCAGATCATGGAAACGCTTGTGATGCGCGACCATTCCGGCGCGCTTGTGGCTTCGCTGGCGACAGACTGGGCACCGTCTGAGGCTGATCCCAATGTCTGGGTCTTCAATCTGCGCGAAGGTGTGACTTATCACGATGGGTCTGCATTCGACTCCGAAGATGTGAAATTCAGCCTTGAACGGGCGATGACGCCTGACTCCGACTACAAAGAACTGCTTGCGTCCGTTGTCGAGGTGCGCGCACCCGACGCCTACACAATCGAGATCGTGACCAATGGTCCGAACCCGATCATGCCCAACAACCTGACCAATATGTTCATCATGGACAAAACCTGGGCCGAGGCGAACAACGCGGTCAAGGTTCAGGACTACGAGGGCGGTGAGGATACGTTTGCTGCGAAAAACGCAAATGGCACAGGGCCTTACAAGCTGGTCAGCCGTGAGCCCGACGTGAAGACAGTGCTGGCTGCCAATGAGAACTATTGGGGTATTGGTGAGTTCCCGCTGGAAGTGAGCGAGATTGTTTACACGCCCATTCAGAACGCGGCGACAAGAGTTGCGGCGCTGCTGTCCGGTGAGGTGGATTTCATTCAGGACGTTCCGGTGCAGGACCTTGGCCGCGTGGCGGCTGAAGATGGCCTGGACGTACGCACAGCGCCGCAGAACCGGGTAATCTTCTTCGGCATGAACTCCGGCGATGCTGATCTGAAGAATGACAATGTCGACGGTGCAAACCCGCTGGCGGATGTCCGCGTGCGCGAGGCCATGAACCTTGCCATCAACCGCGATGCGATCAAACAGGTCGTGATGCGCGGCCAGTCGGCCCCGGCCGGCATGATCGCACCGCCGTTTGTGAATGGCTGGGATGCCGATATGGACGCGTCGTCACGCACGGATCTGGATCGCGCAAAGGAACTGATGGCCGAAGCGGGATATGGTGACGGTTTCTCGATCCAGCTGGACTGCCCGAATGACCGCTATGTCAACGACGAAGCAATCTGTCAGGCGTCTGTCGGCATGCTGGCGCAGATCGGTGTTACCGTGAACCTTGACGCCAAGCCCAAGGCGCAGCACTTCCCGCTGATCAACACGCTGGAGACAGATTTCTATATGCTGGGCTGGGGTGTGCCGACCTACGATTCCGAGTACATCTTCAACTTCCTCGTGCACGGCCGGGATGAAAAGTACGGTTCCTGGAACGGAACACGGTACAGCAACCCGGATCTGAATGCGAAAATCCAGAGCCTCGCCTCCAACACGGATCTGGAAGCACGTGATGCTGACATCGCAGCGATCTGGCAGGTTGTTCAGGACGAAAAGCTCTATATCCCCCTGCACCACCAGGTTCTGAACTGGGGCATGAAGTCCGGCGTTGACACAGTTGTTGAAGCTGAGGACTCACCGAAGTTCAAGTATTTCAAAATGAACTGAACCGCGCCGCGCGGCATGCAAACGTTGCGCGGACCTTCATCATCATGCGGACCGGCGGCTCAGCCGCCGGTCTCAACAAACAGAATGCGCCCCGTCAGGGGCGCGCCGCCGGATCAGACTGGTGGTCACAGAGAAAGGACATTCAATGCGTTATGTACTCACTGCCGCTGCCGTTTCAGCTCTGCTGTCGCAGGGTGTCTCGGCCGAAGAATTCACCTGGGCAGCCACAACCGATCCACAGACGCTCGATCCGCATGCTGTGAACTCGGCCCCAGTTCTGGGCTTTCTGAACAATGTCTATGAGGGCCTCGTCCGTCGCGGCAAAGACATGAGCATCGAACCCGCTCTTGCAACATCCTGGGAGCCCATCGGTGACGGTGAGGGCTGGCGCTTTACGCTGCGCGAGGGCGTCACGTTCCATGATGGCAGCGCCTTTGACGCCTCTGATGTACTTTTCTCCTATCAGCGCGCCTCTGACGAGACGTCGGACACGCGCAGCTGGTTTGCGCCGGTTTCTGACGTGCGCGTGGTCGATGATTACACCATCGATATCATGACCAGCGCACCCAACCCGATCTTTCCGGACAGCATCGCAAACTGGATGATCGTGGATCAGGGCTGGGCCGAGGCCAATGATGCCACCCGTCCGGACAAAGACAATGGGAACTACGCAACGCTGAATGCCAACGGGACCGGGGCTTTCCGTGTAACAACCCGCGAACCCGGCCTGCGCACCGTGCTTGAGCCTTTCAGCGGCTGGTGGGATACGGCAGAGCACAACATCACGCGTGCAGAATTCACCCCGATCCAGAACCCGGCGACAGCCGTCGCGGCGCTGCTGTCGGGGGATATTGATCTGATCAACCCGGTGCCGATCCAGGATGCTGAGCGTCTTGCTTCCAACCCTGACGTCCAGGTGATCCAGGGGATCGAGGCGCGTGTGATCATGCTGGGCTTTCCGCATGAAGCTGATGTGCTGAAGTACTCCTCCGAGACTTCCGACGCCAACCCGTTCGCGGATGTTCGCGTGCGTCAGGCTGTGGCACATGCGGTGAACGTACCGGCCATTCTGCAGACCATCATGCGCGGCAGTGCGGAACCGGCAAGCCAGCTTGTCAGCCCGGCAATGCGCGGTTTCAGCGCGGCACTGGCCGAACGTCCGGCATTTGATCCGGACAAGGCCCGCGCTCTTCTGGCCGAAGCGGGTTATGCCGATGGTTTCTCTTTCGGCCTGAAATGTCCGAATGACCGGTACCTGAATGACGAATCCGTCTGCCAGGCTGTGACAGGGATGCTGGCACAGGTCGGCATCACGGCACAGCTTGATGCGATGCCGGTCCAGAACTACTGGCCGGAGCTGCGGGCGGATAACTATGATATGTATCTGCTGGGCTGGTCGCCGGGCACATTTGATGCCGAGCACCCCGTGCGTTTCCTCGCTTCGACCCCGAACGAGGAAAAGAAGCTCGGATCCTGGAACTTTGGTGGCTTCTCGAACGAACGTGTCGATGAGCTTCTGCCGTTGATCCAGTCAGAGATCGATGACACGAAACGTCAGGCTATGCTCGATGAAACAGCCGGTATCCTGCAGGACGAGGTCGCTTATGTGCCGCTTTATGTTCAGCCTCTGGTCTGGGGAGCAAGTGCCGGGATCGAACTGACACAGCGCCCTGATAACTTCTTTATCCTGCGCTGGGTAACGGTGAACTGATCAATCTCACCCGCACTGCGGGTGAGATCGCATACCGGGTTCAGTGGGCGCTTTGCTGTCCACCGGCCCGGTTCCGCAGGCGCGCGATCAGCGCCTCAAACATCAGCGCGTGCGTGACGAGAAGCACAGGCACAATAAACGTGGGGATGTACCAGGCTGACCGAAAGAACGGGATCGCCCCGACCTGTGGCAGCGCGTTCAGCAGATCAACCGTTCCGACGATGTTGAACAGCCAGACCAGTGGCAGCGCTGCAGCCAGCCGGTAGTGCAGGGCGGGCAGCGCAATCAGAGCGATAAGCCCTGCGGCCAGGTCCCCGTATCCCGCTTCCATAGCGAAATCCTGCGGCATGTCCGCGTGCACGACCGCAGGCACCAGAAACACCATCCCCAGATGGCGCAGGGCATGCGGTACTGAGAGCCAGAATAGCCCGTCATAATAGTCGATACGTCTGAGCCAGGGACGCACCCACCAGATGCCAACCATGGCCGTGACAATCATGCTCAGGATAAACTGCATCTGAAATATCTGTTCGGTTCCCATTTCCATTCCTTTCTCTGGTTCTATTTTTTACGTGCATATGCACGTTTATTGGTGAAAAAATCAGCTCCCTTCGAGCCGGGCAAGCCGGTCCGCAAGCAGGCCGAGCCCGTCATGCCCCAGCAATTCAGTCGTTTTCTGCTGCACCGCTTCCCATAACGGGGTCGCCTCCTGCAGTTTGCGGGCGCCCGCCGAGGTCATCCGCACCACCCGGACGCGGGCATCTTCGTCCCCGCGTATTTCAAGCCAGCCTTTCTTCAGCAGCGGCTGAAGATTGCGTGTCAGGGTAGTCCGGTCCATGCCCATCGTTTCCGCAAGGCGGGTCACTGTCAGATCCCGGTGGTAGGCAAAAACCGCGAGCAACGTGAACTGTGTCGAGCGCAGCCCGGCAGGTTTGAGAGCGGCGTCATAGGCGCGGCCCACCGCACGTACCGATCTGCGCAGCTGAGCGTTCAGGCATTCATGATAGGCAGGGGTTGTCATAAGGCCTTTCCTTTACGTGTATATGCACATACTTTGCACCGATTGCAATGGCTTTCTCACGAAAAACCGGAAACCTGCCACCACGGGCCGAAATGCGCGACTGCGTCACTTGACCCTCAGAGGTGGCCTTGCGACAACAGTACTGCCAGCGGAAGGGGATCCATGCTCGCATACGTCATCCAGCGCGTGTTTCAGTCAGCTATCGTGCTCCTCGTTGTGGGGCTCGTTGCGTTTTCGATGTTCCGGTTCGTTGGTGATCCGATTGACAATATGCTGGGCCAGGAGCGCACCCAGGCTGATATCGAACGGCTGCGAACGACACTGGGGCTCGATGAACCCTTTCCCGTTCAGTACTATAAGTTCCTGAAAGGCGCCGCGCAGGGCAACTTCGGTGTCAGCTACCGCCAGGGCCGCCCTGTGTCCGACATTCTGATGGAAAGGGCGCCTGCCACGCTGGAACTGGCGGCAGTTTCCGGGTTTCTTGCCATCTCTATCGGCATTGCTCTGGGCGTCTTTACGGCCATCCGACGAAACGGGTTTACCGCAAATGCAATAATGTCAGTTTCGTTGATAGGGGTTTCCCTGCCCACCTTCCTGATCGGCATCCTGCTGATTTATCTGTTCTCTGTAGAGCTCGGGTGGCTGCCCAGTTTCGGGCGGGGCGAGACGGTGGATGTGGGCGGCTGGAGCACCGGTTTTCTGACCAGCAGCGGGCTGCAGGCGCTGATCCTGCCCTCTATCACGCTGGGGCTTTACCAGATGACGCTGATCATGCGTCTTGTCAGGTCCGAGATGCTGGAAGTGCTGCGGCAGGACTACATCCGCTTTGCCAGGGCACGTGGCCTGAAAGAACGTGCCGTTAATTTCCGTCATGCTCTGAAAAACACACTGGTGCCGGTGATCACGGTAACCGGCCTGCAACTGGGGTCGATCATCGCCTTTGCGATCATTACGGAGACCGTGTTCCAGTGGCCGGGTGTCGGCCTTTTGTTTATCAACGCGATCCAGTTCGTCGATATCCCCGTGATGGCGGCATATCTGATGCTCATCTCGGTGATGTTTGTGGCCATCAATCTGATCGTTGACCTGCTCTACTTTGCAATCGACCCGCGCCTGCGCGTCGACAGAACGGCGGCCCACTGATGACCGAAACCACACCAGGAAACACCGGCTCTCCGGCCGAGAAATCCCGCCTGCGCATTGCGCTCGAAAGCGACTTTGCCTGGCAGTTCCGCAAGTCTCCGGTGGCAGTTGTCTCGGCCGTGATCGTTCTGGTCATGGTGCTGGCGGCTGTTTTTGCACCGCTTATTGCGCCCTACAACCCGTTCGATCCGGCTTCGCTGAACCTGATGAACGGGTTTTCCCGGCCCATGACCCCGAATGCCTTTACCGGAGATACCTTCTGGCTTGGCACCGATGATCAGGGCCGCGATGTCTTTTCCACAATCCTTTACGGTATGCGGATATCGCTGTTTGTCGGAGCCGCAGCTGTTCTGTTTGCGATGGTGCTCGGCATCACGCTGGGACTGATTGCGGGTTACGTGGGGGGCTGGACGGAAACCATCATTATGCGTGTTGCGGATGTGCAGCTGACTTTCCCGGCGATCCTTGTGGCCATGCTGATTTTCGGCATCGCCAAGGGCATCACGCCCGTCGAATACCGCGATCAGATGGCGATCTGGGTGCTGATCATCGCCATCGGCCTCAGCGACTGGGTCCAGTTTGCCCGTGTGGTGCGGGGCGCCACGCTGGTTGAAAAGAACAAGGAATATGTTCAGGCCGCACGGCTGATCGGGCGGGGTTCCGGGGCTATCATGCTGCGCCATATCCTGCCGAATGTGCTGAGCCCGGTACTGGTGATTGCAACCATTTCGCTGGCCCTGGCGATCATCGCAGAGGCCACACTGAGCTTTCTGGGGGTCGGGGCGCCGCCCACCCAGCCCAGCCTGGGCACGCTGATCCGTATCGGGCAGGGCTTTCTGTTTTCCGGCGAGTGGTGGATCCTGCTCTTTCCCGCCGTGACACTCCTGGCGCTCGCCCTTTCTGTAAATCTGCTGGGCGACTGGCTGCGCGATGCTCTGAACCCGCGCCTGCGATAAAGGACTATCAATGCGACTGCTTTCATTTCTCGTGGTTGTCTTACTGGCGTCGGGTGCTTTCGCGCAGGACGCTGAACGCCTTGAGGCTGCTAGGGCCTATGTGAACAGCAAGGGCCAGCAGGAATTGATGGCTGATATGCTGTCCCCCGAAGGCGTGATGGGACAAATGGGTCTGGTGGGCGGGCGCATCCCGGACGGGAAAAAAGAGCTCCTGGCGCGTATCGTTTCCGAAGAACTTGCGAAGATGAAGCCGGTGATGGAAGAGGCGATGATCAGCGGCATGGCCACGACCTTCACACTGGATGAAATACAGGCGCTGACAGAGTTTTATGCGTCCGATGTCGGGGCCTCGGCGATTAAAAAGATGACCCCTTTCATGACACAGACGATGCAGCAGATCGGGCCTCATTTCCAGCAGATGCAAGCTGTCCTGGCACGCCGCATACAGGAAGAGATGAGCAAATAGCGTGTCTGATGCAGTTCTCTCCATCCGCGACCTGACCGTCGAAATTCCCACGCGATATGGCATTTTGCGACCAGTGAATGGCGTTTCCTATGACATTGGTCGGGGCGAAATACTGGGCGTCGTCGGAGAGTCCGGAGCGGGCAAGTCGATGGCGGGCAACGCTGTCATCGGGCTTCTGAACCCGCCGGCTCATATCGCGGGCGGCGAAATCCACGTGAATGGCGCCCGTATTGATGCGCTGACCGGCGAGGCGATGCGCAGACTGCGCGGCAAAGAGATCGGCATGGTGTTTCAGGACCCGCTGACATCGCTCAACCCGCTGCTCAGGATCGGGGACCAGCTGACTGAAACGATGCTTGCTCACCTCGATATTTCCCGGGCTGACGCGGCAAAGCGGGCGGTTGCCGCCCTCGAAGAGGTTGGCATTCCAGGCGCGGCCGAGCGCGTTGACAGCTTTCCGCATGAATTCTCCGGCGGTATGCGCCAGCGGGTTGTGATTGCGCTGGCGCTTTGCGCAGAGCCGTCGCTCATCATCGCAGATGAGCCGACCACAGCGCTGGATGTTTCTGTGCAGGCCCAGATCATCTCACTTCTCAAGAAGCTCTGCCGCGAACGCGGAACAGCCGTGATGCTGATCACCCATGACATGGGCGTTATCGCCGAAGCGGCCGATCGGGTCGCAGTGATGTATGCCGGACAACTGGCGGAACTCGGCCCGGTGAGGGAGGTCCTGACCACGCCGCAGCACCCCTATACACACGGCCTTATGGGTTCAACACCGCTGGCATCACGCGGGCGTGACCGCCTGCATCAGATCCCGGGTGCCATGCCCAGGCTGGACGCACTGCCAGGTGGCTGCGCGTTTCACCCGCGGTGTCCTTACACGCAGGACCGCTGCAAAACTGACCCCGGACCGCGTATCGCGGACGGTGACGGGCGTGCTGCCTGCTGGTTCCCCCTCAAAGAGGAGGCGGTCGCCTGATGGGCATGGTGAACATCCGTAATCTGACGCGCATTTTTGACGTCTCAAAACCGTGGCTGAACCGCGTTGTGGAACGTCGCGAAAAGTCCTTTCTGACGGCGGTGTCTGACGTCAGCTTCGAGATTGAGGAGCGCAGTGTTTATGCCCTCGTCGGCGAAAGCGGCTCGGGCAAATCGACGATCGGCAAGATGCTGGTGGGTCTTCTGGGCCCATCCGAAGGTTCCGTCGAAATCCGTGGGACGGATCTGGCACGCGAAAAGGATGCTGCGAAAGTTGATGCGGTCCGGCGCGATATTCAGATGATCTTTCAGGATCCTTTTGCCTCGCTTAATCCGCGCTGGCGGGTGCGGGACATCATTGTGGAACCGGTCGCGGCGCGCGGCGGCAACACCGACGGCATGGCCGAACGCCTGCTGGAACAGGTCGGGCTGGCGGCCCGCGACGCTGGTAAATTCCCGCACGAATTTTCCGGCGGCCAGCGCCAGCGGATCTGCATTGCCCGCGCTCTGGCATCAGAGCCAAAGCTCATTGTCTGTGACGAACCGACCTCAGCGCTCGATGTGTCGGTGCAGGCTCAGGTGCTCAACCTGATGAGCGATCTCAAGGACGAATTCGGCCTGACGTACCTCTTCATCAGCCATGATCTGACCGTCGTGCAGCATATGGCTGACAGGATCGGCGTTCTCTATCTGGGGCGCCTCGTGGAAGAAGCGGCACCGGATGCGCTCTTTGATGATCCGAAACACCCCTATACACAGATGCTGCTGGCTGCCGCGCCGCAGCTGAGCAACTTCGGGCGCGAAGTCCCACCGCCCACGGGCGAGATCCCTGATCCGATCAACCCGCCACCGGGATGCGCCTATCATCCGCGTTGTCCTCTGGCGGGTGACATCTGCAGTCGCGAAAGACCGGAAATGCGCAACCTGCGGGGAGCGCGCGTCGCCTGTCATATGGTAGAATGACCGGTCCGCTGGCATCGCTGCGGGTGGTTGAATTCACCGGCCTCGGACCTGCACCGCTGGCAGGGCAGCTGCTGGCCGATATGGGTGCTGACGTCACTGTTATTGACCGCGTCTCAGGTCCGGAGGACCCCACCGATATCAACCGGCGGGGCAAGCGTTCGGTCGCGCTGAACCTGAAATCAGAGGCAGGACACGCCGCAGCAACAAAACTGGTGTCCGGCGCTGATGTGCTGATCGAAGGCTTCCGACCGGGCGTAATGGAGCGTCTGAGGCTTGGCCCGGCAGATTGCCCCGAGACACTCATTTATGCCCGCATGACGGGCTGGGGGCAAACGGGGCCGCTGGCCGCGCGCGCCGGGCACGACATCAACTATCTGGCACTTACGGGTGCACTGCATGCCATTGGCCCTGCGGACGCGCCGCCGGTTGTGCCGCTCAATCTGGTGGCTGATTTCGGTGGGGGCACGATGTTTCTGCTGTTCGGCATTCTGTCGGCAGTGATTGAACGGAGTGTTTCGGGGCGGGGGCAGGTTGTGGATGCCGCGATGGCCGAAGGCGTGCCGGCGATGATGGGCCTTATCCACACGATGATTGCGCGCAAAACCTGGTCCGGGGACCGGTCATCAAACTGGCTGGACGGCGCGTCGCCGTTTTACCGGTGTTACGAATGCGCGGATGGAGAGTACATCTCTGTGGGCGCGCTTGAGCCGCAGTTTTATGCTGAACTCCTCCGGATCGCCGGGCTCGACGCACCGGGTGATCAGATGGACAAAGCGGCATGGCCACACAGGGTTGCCGCTTTTGCCGAAACCTTCCGGCGCAAAACAAGGGATGAATGGGCCGAAATCTTCGCGGGTTCCGACGCCTGTGTCGCCCCGGTTCTGAATTTTGCCGAAGCGACCCTGCATCCTCAGAACGTGGACCGCGGCACTTTCAGTGCGCCCCGCGGCATCATGCAGGCGCAACCCGCACCAAGGTTTTCCCGCAGCGAAACACGCGCCCCTGCAGCCCCCGGTGCACCGGGGGCGGATACGAATGCGGTTTTGAGCGAAATCGGCTATTCCGATGCGGATATCGCCGCCATGCGGGACAGCGGGGCGCTGAAATGACGGTTCTGATCGCAGGTGCCGGCATTGCCGGGCTGACCCTTGGCCTGACGCTGCACCAGATTGGTATGCCCTTCCGGATTTACGAGTCCGTGCGTGAACTGCGCCCCCTCGGCGTCGGCATCAACCTGCAGCCGAATGCGGTGCGCGAACTCTTTGACCTTGGCCTCGAAGAAGAACTGCAGCGCATCGGTGTCGCGACCCGCACACTGGGGTTCTACACCAAAACCGGGCAGCTGATCTGGCAGGAACCGCGTGGCCGCGATGCAGGCTACACCTGGCCTCAGATCTCCGTACACCGCGGTCATCTGCAGATGACGTTGTTTGAAGCCCTGAAAAAACGCGCCGGCGAAGGCGTTGTCGTTACAGGGCACAGAGCCACAGGGTTCCGCAATACGGCCGATGGTGCGGAACTTCATCTGGCCGGTGCGGATGGCGATGTCATCATCAGGGCGACGCCGTCATTGCCGCAGATGGCATCCATTCTGCAATCCGCAGGCAGATGTACCCGGACGAAGGTCCGCCCGTTTGGGGTGGCGCCATCCTCTGGCGCGGTACAACGCGCACGACGCCCTTCGGGGATGCGCCGGGTATGATCCTGGCCGGTCACGACACACAGCGTTTCGTTGCCTACCCGATCTCTGCACCCGACCCGGTGACAGGTCATGCACTGATTAACTGGATTGCGGAACTGCGTGTCGATCCGGCTACGGACTGGCGGCGCGAGGACTGGAACCGCCCTGCGGATCTTCGCGATTTTCTGCCCGCATTTGAGAGCTGGCAGTTTGACTGGCTCGATGTGCCCGGCCTGATCAGTGGCGCGGACGCGGTGTACGAATATCCGATGGTCGACAGGGACCCGGTTGCACGCTGGACCGAAGGGACCGTGACGCTCATAGGCGATGCAGCACATCCGACCTATCCCGTGGGATCAAACGGCGCGAGCCAGGCCATCGTAGATGCGCGTGTCATGGGCACTTCTTTGGCCCAGGAAGGCGTCGGTGGCCCGGCGCTGCAGGCTTATGAGGCACAGATACGGCCCCGAACCGCCGCCGTCACCCTGGCCAACAGGGTCAGCGGACCGGATGCAATCCTGCAGCAGGTCGAAGACCGTTGTGGCGGCAGCTTTGACAGAATAGGTGACGTGATTTCGCACGAAGATCTGGCCACACATTCGGCAAAATACAAAAAGCTGGCGGGTATCGATCCGGAAACACTGAACATGCAGCCCCCGCTTGTGCCGCAGGACATCAGAAAGGACAGAGAATGACCCGTATTGCCGTTGTCACCGGTGCTGCCGGTGGTCTGGGCCGCGCCATCAGCGCGCAGCTTATCAAGGACGGGTTGCATGTCTGGGGGTTCGACGTGGACGAAGCCGGACTGCAGAGCATGTCGGCGGACGCGTTCACAGGCCTCGCAGTTGATCTCACGGATGCCGAAGCGATCAGCGCGGCCTTTGAAACCGTCAGGGCGACACACGGCGGTGTCGACGTGCTGGTCAACAACGCAGGCACCTGTTTTATGTCAGAATTCCCGGAGATCCCGGCCGATGAATTCGACCGGCAGATGTCTGTGAACTTTTCCAGTGCGTTTCACTGTGCGCAGTCCGCGGTGCGCCTTATGCAGGGGCGTGCAGGTGTCCGCAAAATTGTGAACATCTCGTCGAACGGAGCCTATAATTTCGACGTTTTCGATCCACCCCATTACCGCGCGTCCAAGGCGGCAATGGATACCCTGACCAAAGATCTGGCACGTCGCTATGCGCGTGACAAGATTTCGGTGAATTCAATCGCGCCCGCCATGACGGAAACACCGCTTTTTGGCGTGGTCAGTCAGGAAGTGCTGGATCAGGCAATCGCACAAATGCCCCACGGATGCGCCATGCAGCCAGAAGAGGTGGCCGCCTGGGTGGGGTTTCTGGTCTCCCCCGCGGGCGATGTTTCCAGCGGCAATGTGATCATTCTCAATCAGGGGCGCGATGTGCGCTAGGTGTACCAGTCGGGCGCTTTGCGCAGCGTTTTCCACTGGTCCGGACAGTGACCGAAAACCACCATGGCCTTACGTTCAGCTGCCGCCGCCATCAGGCGTGCACCATTCCGGATTGCGAGCGGTTCATCCCAGGACCCGGCAAACGCCTCGTCGATCTCTGCCGGGCGGCTGATTGCATCGGATGTCAGCAGCACAGAGCCCGTCTGTGGCAGATCAAGCATGAAAGCCAGCTGTCCCGGCGCATGGCCGGGGGCCAGAAAGACGTGGAAACCCGGGCCTATGTCCGTGTCGCCGGTCAGCGTGACATAGTCTGCGTCCGGCCATTCCATCGCCTGTTTGCCCGACCAGTAGAGCGGGCGGGGCAGGGCGCGTTCTGGGGCCGCGATCAGGATCGGGGCCCCGGGAAAGGCATGCATGAACCCAACATGGTCAATATGCGTATGGCTCTGGATCATCAGATCAATGTCATCCGGTGCCAGCCCCAGTTTTGCCAGCTGCGCCGGTGCCAGATTGTCATGGGTCAGTGACAGAACCTGCCCGAAACTGCCCAGCTCATCTTCTGCGGTGGCAGCGTCGGCGTCATCTGCGTATTTGGCAGGAAATCCGGTATCAATCAGTACAGTCTCGCCCGCGCTTGTCTGAACAACGAAACCGCAGATACCGATGATCCGCCCGTTGGCATGCACCTGGAACAGACCATAATCCAGCACCGCCAGCCGTTCAGGCCTGCCTTTGAGAAGGGGTTGCATATGGTCTCCGGGCGCTTTCTGATCCGAGCAAAAGGGGAGCGCCTGTGAAAGTCAAGATACACACTCTGTTTCAGTACATGCTGGAAACCACCGATGCCGCACCGGAAGCGATTGTAGGCTTCTCACTGTCTCAGTCTCCCGTGCTGGGCGACTTCCTCGATGATCTCGATCCGCAGCAGTCACTGGACTGGAACGGGCAGGACTTCCGGGGTCTGCCCGAACTGCGCGATCATGTTCTGGACCAGGCCGGGCTGGCGGGTATCTGCGCAGCCGAAGATGTGCTGATCACGGCAGGCGCAGCAGAAGCCAACTACCTCGCAATCATGCAGTTACTGCGCCCCGGCGACGAGATTGTGACGGAAACCCCGGGCTGGCCACAGGCGGATGTTCTGGCGAAAGCCGCGGGTGCCCGGATCGTGCATGTGCATCGGCAGGAGGCAGAAGGCTGGGCTTTGCCGCTTGATCATCTGGCAAAGGCCGTCACCTCAAAGACCAGACTGATTTTTCTCAGCAACCCCAACAACCCTACGGGTCGGATGCTGGACCGCGGCGAACTCAAGGACATCGTGCGCATTGCTGACAGCGTTGGGGCATGGCTGATTGTCGATGAAGTCTATGCGGGGCTCGAATGGAATGCGCCGCGTGCGCCCTCGGTTGCCGGTCTGTACGAGAGGGGGATCACAACGGGTTCCGTGTCCAAAGCGCTCGGTCTTCAGGGGTTGCGGACCGGGTGGCTCATCTGTCCGGACAGAGATCTTGTGATGGATGCCGTGATCCGGCGCGAAAATGCCTCTGAAATCATGAACATCATGGGCGAAGTTATTGCTGAGATCGCCCTGCGTCCGGCCCGTTATCAGACCTCCCTGGACGCCGCCCGACGGGCTGGCGCTGCAAATCTGGCGCATCTGAACGGCTGGATTTCGTCTCAGCCGGGACTGACCTGGGTGCCCCCTCAGGCAGGCCTGATCGGGCTTGGAAAACTGCCCGAAGGGATCGACAGCGACGCTTTCGCCCGTTTTCTGCTCGCGGATCCCTACCGGACGTTCCTGCTGCCGGGCAGTGCGTATGGGCAAGCCGGGCACATCAGGCTGGGGGTCGGCGGTGGCGCGGAAGTCAACCTCGAGGAGGCACTGAACCGGCTGGCGCAGGGCCTGGCCGACTGGCCGGGTTAGCGCAGACCATCACGCGCCACAAAAGCCGCGAGATCAGCAATAATCTGACCTCTGGATGCAGCGATAGCGCCCGGGCCAGCTTCGGGATCAAACGGCGCAGTGAGATCAAAGAATCCGGACCGCTCGCGCCTGCCGTCCGTCACCCCGACAAAGTACTGACCCGTTGCACGGAAGACACCGTCTGCCTGAGCAACAAGTCTTTCAAACCGCACATCCAGCATCGCATCGGCAAATGCCTCAAAAGGCCATGGGGCAGAGGCAACACGTGCGCCCGTAATCTGGGCCAGATAACGGCTCAGCTCCAGCGCCACCGCCCGACCCGGCGTGTCGGCCCAGAGAACACTGCCCGCGCTGACAAGTCTGCCATCCGCATCCTGTGTCGTGATCTCATCCGACGCGGCATAAGCGGGCAGCGATACTTCGCGCACCTCAACCGAGCGGAAAGCGATACGCTGTTGCTGTGCGACCTCGACAGGCGGTACCGCATAGCGGTCCGCAGTGGTCGTACAGGCCGTGAGCCCAGCGAGGAGACCCCCGATCAACAGCAGATGGCTCCGTTTCATTCAGCGTCCTCTGATCAATGCACCAGGGTTTCGTTCCAGCAACCGCGCCAGTGACGTAATCGCCTCGGCCGCCCGCGAAATATCCCGCAGCGCGGCCTGTGCGTCACGGCTCAGCGCTTCGCCACGGTCATACCCTGCAATAGTTGCGCTGGCCTGGTCAAACACCGCCGTTATGCGGTCCACCATCGCCGGCAGGTCACGGCTCGAAAGCGCCACCGCATCTGCGGCTTCACGTGTGGACTGCAGTGTCGCATTTACGTTCTCTACAGCACCCCCGCGACGCAGTTCCGCAAGCGTCGCGTTCAGCTCATCCAGCGCTGCCCCGAGCGAGGCGGGCAGGTCCTGTGCTGCCGTGGTGCTCAGGATTTCATCAGCAGAGGCCAGCAGCTCTGTCAGCTGATCCGTCAGCGCCTCCAGCGGCAGTACCTCTGCCCTGGCGGCCACGTCTGTCAGACCCTCTACGAGACCCGGCAGCCCGGCGACAGAGGCCGAAACAGACGTGGCCGCCACAGTTGCCGCATCAATGGCCCCGGTGATGCGGGCGACCGCCTGGTCCTCCTCCAGCTGCGCCAGCAAAGCTTCCAGCCGCACGAGTGCCGCGTTCAGCGCAACCGGTATTTCCTGAACAGATGGGGCCGTCACGATCCCGCGCACGTCGCCCAGCAGTGCCTTTACTTCCTCAGGTGCATCGCGCAGCGCGGGATCCGTCACAAGCGCACGCGCCCCATCGAGAAATTCAATAGCGCTGTTCAGCAGGTCCTCGATCGGCAGGCTGTTCAGGCGCGTAAAGACGCCTTCAACAGTTGCTGCGGCATCAGACACTTCGCTGGCCGTCGTCGGCATCAGCGGCACGCCAGCCTCTGACACCAACAGGTCGGCTGCAGGCGCATCCGGTACCTCCACCAGTTCAACTTTCAGCCCACCGGTCAGCAGGCTGCCGGAGGCAAGGCGTGCGCGCAATCCATCCGCTACGCGGGCGGTCAGGAACTCCAGCGCTGCCTCGGCGCTTGCGTCACCCGGCAGCCCAAGGCGGGCAGGCTGGACCCCCAGCACCACGCTCAGCCGCACACGCGAGTCTCCGAAGGCCGCCTGATCCACTACGCCTGACAGGCTCTCGACAGTCCCGATCCTCAACCCGCTCAGTTCTACCGGCGCACCCAACACCAGACCTGAGATGTTTTCGTCAAAAATCACCCGAAGTTCCAGAACCTCAACCTCGGAGGCATTGAACACGCTGTTTCGTGCCGCCACAGAGTCGCCGAAAACCTCGAACACCGTCCCGTCGACAACCTGTTCTCCGCCGGAAACAAAGGTGTCGAAGGTAATGCCACCACCCACAAGCGACGCAATTGATGAGAAATCGATACCTGCGCCCCCCGGGCCGATGCTGACGCTGAAGCCCGATGTGTCCCAGAACCGCGTGGCGCGCGTGATCAGGCGCCCGTGAGGCGCGTAGATGACCGCCTCTGCAATTGCAAAATTACCCTCAGGAGAGATGCGCGCGGGCCCAACCCGACCAACTTCGATCCCACGGTAGAGGATCGGAACATCGTCTGACATGGTCCCGCCGGGCACTGTCCGCAGCGCGATCTGCAGACCCTGGTCACCGGGCAGAAAGAGCGGGGCCGTTGTGCGGCCTTTGAACGTGCTGCGGGGCAGGCCAATTTCTCCGTCCCATGATCCCTCGATGAAAACACCGCTGAGCACGGTATCAAGGCCTGTGACACCGCGCGCCGAGAACTCCGGCTGCACGACCCAGAAGTTTGCGCCTGCATCGACATAGGCTGCGACGTCCTTGTTCAGCCTGACCTCGGCCACGACGCCTTCAAGCCCTTCGGCAAACACGACCCGTTCGACGACGCCCACTTTGACATCCCGGAACCGCAGTTCAGTCTGGCGCGCTGTAATGCCTGCGCCGTTCTCAAACTGGATCGTGATCAGCGGACCGCGTGCATTAAATGACTGCCATGCAACGAACAAAGCAATGATCAGAGCCGCAAGAGGAATAAGCCAGACCATCGAGGCACGTCCGGAGACCGGCGACCTGCCATGTTCAATGGCAACAGGGGAGGGTTTGTCATTCATCAGACTGTACTCTTTCCCGCGTTACCCCGGCGTCCCAGATCAAACGGCTGTCAAAAGCCTGTGCCGCCAGCATGGTAAAAATGACCGACAATGCAAAGAAAAGACTGGCGATCCCCGGTTGTACCGCAACCAGTGTGTTCAGTTGCACCAGCGAAGACATGATCGCAACAACAAAAATATCAATCATGGACCAGCGACCAATATACTCGACAACCTCGTACAGCAGCTGTCGCTGATGGGCAGATACCGAGGAAGGTCGCGTCACGGATATCGCGAGAAAGCCGATGGCCAGAAACTTGGCAAGCGGAATGACTACACTGGCAACAAGAATTACGGCCGCCACAAAATAACTGCCATATTCGATAAAACTGATTGCGCCCCCTATGATCGTGTCCTGCTGCACGGAAAACAGCGTACGCGTGCGCAGCATCGGGTAGAGATTTGCCGGGATGTAGCACATCAGGCCCACCAGCAGCAGCGCCCAGACCCGTTGCAGGCTTTGCCAGTCCCGCACGACGAGCTTCTTCCCGCAACGTCCGCACCGCTTGGTTTCAGCGGGCCAGATCCCGGTGCAGCGCCTGCAGCACACAAGGCCCATATCCCGGGCGCTTATGACTTTTCTGTCTTGCTCAGGGCGTTCCATACCGACCATCTGCACAAATAAGCTTCATTGACAACGACAAGCAGAACCAGAGCTGAAAACATCCAGAATGCGGGCCCGAAGGAAACTTCCGCAAGGTCGCTGATCTTGATGAGTGCCACGGCACAGCCAATGACAAAAATCTCAGCCATCGACCAGGGCCGGAGTGCTTCTGAGAGGCGGAACGCCTTCGCAGCATGGCGGGCAGGCGGCCTGTCCCGGACGATGGGAATGAGAACATAAACCGACAGCAGAACCCGGGCCAGCGGGATGAATACGATCAGCGCTGCAGTCGCCAGAGACAGCAGCACGAGCGGCCCATCGCTGAATGCCAGAGCCGCCTGCAGCACGGACACCGAGTTTGTCGCCCCGGCAGCAGAAATCGTCAGAAAAGGAAAAAGGGCCGCTGCAATAATCAGCACGGCGATTGCCAGTGACAGGGCGATGATCTGTTTTCCGGCCCTGCGCCGTGGTTCGATCAGCACTTCGCCACAGCGGCCACAGACAGCACGCTGACCGGCGTCGGGACGCTCAAGGCTCCAGACCGCATCACACTGCGGGCAGACGATCAGGTTGGTTATAAGGCTGCTTAAGTCGGGCCGTGTCACAAAACACACTGCCTGGAGAGGGCTTTCCCGACGTCCGTCATTCGTAATAATGCTGGTAAGCGCTTCAAATTAAAAGACAGTTGCATTCTGGTACACATAGCTCCTTAACCAAAAAAACGAACTGTGACTTTTGGGATAGCCTATGCGATTGGAACCGGATTGCGAAGGCACATGCGTAAAAACCCGCAAAAAGGATCAGAGAACCATGATACGGGTAACAGACCAAGGATCACTGCTGTTTACGTTCGTGCTGCGCAAAGAAAACTCTGATGCGTTCACGTTCAAACGTTTGGATCATGTGCGATAGAGCCAAGTTACAGGTTATCAATGAACGAATACGTGACAAAGTTAACATATCAAATTGGATTTTAACATAAGATATATTACGAACCATATAGTTCGCCAACGTATCAAGCCCGTACATTTCTATTTTCTACGCGTGCTCTTCTTTAAGTGTTAAACGCAGGTATACACTTCGCACAACACTCCAACTTACTTTCGGCTGCGGCCAAAACTATAGCGCTTTCAGCTTTCTTGATCGAAATCCTACTCTGATTGCTTGATGAGTCGTAGCTTGCCCAGCTGGGATCATCAGGGCCGATTCTACTCTGTTCTCATATTCCCAAAATCTTAGTCATTGCCAGATTCCGCATTAGTCTTACACTCAGTTGGCCGGTTTAGGGCGCCAAGTACAGGTTGTCGAAGGTAGAAGGTAAAAGCCTTTCAACTTCGAGCGATTCAAAACCACCCGTTGGCGTTCTATCATAAAGCTGGGCCACGTTTACTTAATCAAATGCTGCGCGGAAGAAATCTACTTCGTTTACTTACCTGCCTAGGAAGTACTAGAATAACCTTCACTTAGGTTATGCACGGCATGCTCTTTGATCGCTCCGATATCAGCCAGATAGGTGGGCCGCCTTTTTCGCCTTCGTTTCGATTCTTCCGGAGCTTAAAAATATGAGACAGAAATACAAAATCCAATAGGAACTTATCAACCAGTCATTGACCATCGGGACAAGCCTGATCTTGGTGTTCGGTCAAAACTGCATTGACCAGTTTGAGCACCCTCACCGCAGTTAAAAAACTTACGTATTTTTGGAACAGCACAAAATATTCCAACAGTGGTGTGCCCTTAACAAACGAGAAATAGCGATTTTAGGAAAGCTGCCCCATTGCTTATCCGTTTTGATCACATATCAATGATAGAACCCGCTTTGGAAGTGTATTCACCGCTATGCTAAAAAGAAAGACATCCAAGCGCACTCAGCCAGTGCGCTATTGGTCGTCTCTCCAAAATTGCCTCCCATGCCGATCTCTGATCTGCATAGAATTCCGAAGCCGGTCATTCATCGCCAAAAATTGCGCGTATTGCATCAATAACATAGTCCTGTTGTGCTTCCGACAGTTCCGGATAAAGCGGCAACGAAAGTGTTTCCTGACTAAGGGTATGGGCGATGGGAAAGGAGCTCGGTTGGTGGAGGTCTTTTTTGTAGCAAGGTAGCAGTGGCAGCGCACACGGATAATTAATGCCCGTAGATACCCCCCGATCTAAAAGAGCCTCTTTTAACCGTTCGCGCGCTTCGACCTGAACAGCATAAAGATGCCAAACGTGAGTAGCCCCCTTTCCTACTGACGGACATCTGAGGCCTGGCAGCTTAGAAAGCCCCGTTGTATAGCGGGCTGCCAGATATTGCCGTTTTTGTGTCCAATCGGAAAGGTGGCGCAACTTCACGTTCAGAATTGCAGCCTGTATCCCATCCAACCTGCTGTTGATCCCTTGAATCACATGCTCATGTTTCTGGAGACCTCCGTGCCGCGCGAAACGGGCCATGTGATTTGCAAGCGTTTCATCATTCGTCACGATTGCTCCGGCGTCTCCCATAGCTCCGAGGTTCTTGCCAGGGTAAAAGGAAAAGGTAGCGGCAATGCCGAATGACCCAATCGACTGACCGTTCAGACTTGCAAGGTGTGCCTGAGCACAATCTTCCAAGACCCATAATCCTGCATGATCAGCAATTTTCATGATTTTATCCATGGGAGCTGGATGCCCATAAAGATGAACCGGGATGATACCTACTGTACGATCAGTAATTTTATCCTCAATATCCAGCGGGTTAATGCAGTGTGTTTCCGTATCAATATCAGCAAATACAACCTTGCCACCCGCTTGGGTGACAGTTTCGCTGGAGGAAATCCACGACATTGCAGGCACGATGACTTCGTCCCCAGGCTTAAGACCAAGCGCCATCATTGCGATATAAAGAGCATCGGTTCCGTTGCCGCAAGACACACAATGCTGCCGTTGCGTTACAGCTGCGAAGGAGGCCTCGAATGCTTCCACGTGCGGTCCGCGAACAAAACTAGATGTAGCTATCACCTCAGCGATGGCTTCATCAAGCTCTGGTTTTATTCTCACATACTGTGCGTGAAGATCAACCAAAGGGATCCGTCTTTCAGCGTCCATCATGATTTCTCCAGAATGTCGAACTGCCTCAGAAGGCGCGCCGGATTTCCCGCATAGACACCAGGAAATTCAATATTTTTCGTGACAACAGATCCGGCTCCAATCACGGCATCATCACAAATCTGAACAGGCATGATTGTCGAGTTGGAACCTATTGAAACCCGATCCCCGATGCGCGTTTCCGCCCAGAGTTCTTTATTGCCCCGCGCCGGCCCACCGTTTTCAAATCTGTCATTGATGAACATTACCCCATGGCCAATGAAGCAATCTTCACCAATCTCCACCAAGGCACAGACAAAGCTGTGGGACTGGATGCGTGTTCTGGCGCCGATGAATACGTCATTCTGGATTTCGACAAAAGGACCTACGAATGCTCCTTCAAGAATAGTGCAATCGTAGATATTGCATGGCTCAACAATTGTGACATCGGCCCCGAACTTTACGTCGCGAACAGAAACAGCGAAACGCCGTGCCGGACCAGGACTGTACGAATCTCCCGACACGCGCTGCTAATTTCCAAGCCTTGCCCGACTCGGGCGGAACCTGAGGTGTATTTCTTTTCCTGTCTCAATGGACTCGTAAATAGCCGTGATCAACTCCAGACTCTTACGGCCCTCAAAACCATCCACAAGGTTTGGTCCGTCTTCATTGATGGCATGTACGACATGTTTGTAGTACTCTCGGTGCCCAAAACCGTAAACATCAGGGGGATTCACCGAGTAACGCTCGAGAACTTCAGAATCCTCCTGACGCTCTTCTGCGAAGTTCCAGACCTTCATTTCATTAACTGCAAATCCACCAATTTCTACTGTTCCATACTCGCCAAGAATGGATATGGATCCCTCAAGATCTTTTGGTCGCGTTGCTGTCGTCGCTTCAATGATGCCGAGCGCTCCACTTGAAAACCGCAAGATCACAACGGCCGTGTCCTCGGCTTCAATATCAGCAAGTGCGGTGCGCGACATGGCACTTACGCTTTCAACTTCGCCAAGCATCCAACTCAGAAGGTCAACATGGTGACTGGCCTGGTTGGTCAGAACACCTCCGTCCATTGTCCATGTACCGCGCCATTTCGCCTGATCGTAGTAGCTCTGCGGACGGCACCAGCGTACCCTTACTGTACCCATCGTCATGCGACCGAAGCGCCCCGTTTCAAGCGCTTCGCGCAATTTCACGACAGGAAGATTGAATCTGTTTTGTTTTACCACAAACAGCTTGACGCCCGCACGATCGCAGGCAGCGATAACGGCATCGGCGTCATTCAGCGTAAGTGCCATAGGTTTTTCCACAACTACGTGCGCACCGTAGCCAGCCGCCGCAATAGAAGGTCCGGCGTGATTACCGCTTTCGGTCAGAACAGATACAACATCCGGACGATGTTTACTCATCATTTCGTCAAGGTCCGTGTAATAGGGAACTCCGTACTCTTCCCCAACCAGCTTCGCGGATTCTGCATTGATGTCGCAGACTGCAGTCAGTTCGGCACCATCAATCTCATTTCCACCGAGGAGTTGGGCATGACGCTTGGAAATCCGGCCACATCCGATCAGAGCAAACTTAAGCATTCTTTGGAGTCCTCACTACGGTCACAACTGTTTCATGGGTAAAGCTACTGATGCAGTCCCATGTTGTTTCAAAGTTGTTCAACGAAATGTGCAAAGGTTTCAAACTGACGATCTTTCCCGAAGTTTTCACCCACTCGCTTCTGTATGGCACTTCCCAGCTCTTCGTATCGGTCAGGGTCGCGCCCTATACGCCGAACCAAGTCAACGAGTCCGTCTACATCTTCAAATACCATAATATCGGAGCCCTCTACCAGACCTTCCGGATAGGCACCCCCACGCGGTGCAAGTAAGAGTGTACCGTGCCCGAGAGTCTCAAAAATCCTCATGTTGCTGTGGAACGTGACACTGGCATCGATATAGGTATTCATTACTGCTTTGGACGATCGTATGGCATCGTAAAGATTTGCCCCAAAGAGTGGTTCATTCAAAAGCTGCCGCACTTCGCGAGATGGCCAAGCTACAGCAAACTCCGGGGGCGTTAAGCCGCGGCGCAGCATTTTTCGGCACAAACTGTTCATTCTGTATTTTTTGACAGCTGTCCCGAAAACATGAAAATCAATGTTCTGATCTCTGGCTTGTTCATGGACTTGGCAAATCAGTTCAGTGCGTCGCAAATGCACCTGAGAAACTTGTCCATAGTGCATCAGTTCGTACTTGCGATCTCCGAATGGTGTCGGTTTCGAATTCAGCCAAGCTTCGTCTATTCCCGGTTGCAGTTCCAGCGCAGGATTGCCACTTTTTCTCCAGAACTCGACAAACGGCCGATAGTTCGAAACGAAGGCATCGTATGTGTCGTTGGCCGGCGGTGTGTCCAGTTTCGGAAACGAGTTCCAGGCGATTACCGGGCCTTGGAACATCTGTTTCAGCCGCACTGCAAATTCGGTAGAGACCCATGGAGACATGTCATACACCACGTCGGGGCGGAACGCTTCAAATTGGGCTATTCGGATCTCATTCATGTTTGTTTCTGGGCAACCGTTTTCCCGCGCCCATGCAAGTTGCATGCGTTCATAATCCCAAACTGTAAAAAATACTGCTGCACCGCGATACGTATCCGAAGGTATCAACCGGTACACCGACGCATATCCGTCCTGGATCAAACTTGACTGGATTTCAGAAAACGTTGACGTATCGTCGATGTTCCATCGGGCTTCGAACTGCGGAATGTGCGCTGCATATTTGTGGATGCACTGAAAAATTTTCATGGATCTTATTTCGTTTCTGCTCCGGCATCCTTTGTTCCCGTTTAGAGCGGTTAAGCTTTGAGTTGAAGCAAAAACATTATCATAGGTTGAGGCTGGAAGATGATGCGAGAAAATTGGACCCGATAACTGATTTTACTGGCCAGCCAGTCGAAGGTAGCCAGAATCCCCCGGGACACATCAGCTTTGGGCAAACAACATTGTAAACAGCGGCACAACTTACTGTAGAGACGTTTGAGCAAGGTGTCGCAAAGTTGAGCAAGAAGGCAGCGCAACACTTTGCCTGCCGTTTACGCTGGCATTTTGACACACTGTC
This sequence comes from Roseobacter phycocola, assembly GCF_042055075.2. Lineage (GTDB taxonomy): Bacteria > Pseudomonadota > Alphaproteobacteria > Rhodobacterales > Rhodobacteraceae > Roseobacter. The sequence goes on from NZ_CP194012.1 coordinate 23,676, forward strand.
TGGCCTCGAAACACATACTGAAAACGACTTTAATGGGTCGTACGCTGCTATTTTTGACCAGCCTGACTCGCGGCCAAAAATTCTCCGTAGTCCCGATAGTAGTCCGCTTCGTCATAGTAATGAGATGCGAGGACCATACACACGGCGCCCTGGCTGAAATTATCCATCTCACGCCAGACCATGTTTTTGATGTAAAGTCCTCGCCTGGGATTGCGCAACCAGACATCAGACTTTGATTTTCCATCGTCAATCTTCATCCTGAAGCTGCCGGAAAGAGCGAAAACAACCTGCTGCAATGCGCGATGTGCATGCCCGCCACGCTCTGAGTCTACTGGCACATTGTAAAGAAAATACACCCGCTGAATATCAAATGGTACATGGCGCCCGCCTTCGACAAAAGTCAGATCACCGCGTGGATCCGAGATGATCGGCAGGTCGATCAAGCTGGCTTTACCCTCAAAATCTAGAAGCGCGTCATTCATTTCACGGTCTTTCGGTCTGTAATTTGTGATGGATGGACAGATAAAGCAGGGCAACTGGATCAGTTTCAATAACGCACAGCGTTGCAGAACGGAAGGAAGTCTGCCAGCCCACTTGACTGCAAAGCCAACTACCTGAGGTCGAAGGCAAGTAACACATATGCCGGTTCCGGCGAAGAATTTTGTTTTCCTATCCCTTATCCAACACCGTTTGCGCACGAGAACCCTCCACCGAAAGATTCAACGCCGTTTTAGGCGTGCAAACAGAGCGGACATTTTCGCTGCTAACAGAAACCACGTACGTGACTGAACAGCACGGGTATAGTGCGCCCGCCGCAAACCGTTCATATCAGCAGCTGCTAACGAAGCATGAAAATCGGGCGATCTGTGCATTCCGTGCCAAACGTCTTCTAAGCGATCTGCTTCTTTTTCAAGATGCGGCGTATTAATAACCAGAGCCATCGCCCTGATACAGACCCGCAGTGTTCTTAATGCAAATGGCCCGTGAATAGCCCGATCAAAGCCATTTTCACAGACAAGCGCCCAGAGGCGGAGGCTGGCATCTGCGGCGTCCAGTAACGCAGGCCCAGATTTCTTTGTGACTGCTGCGTCATTGTCCTGTCGATAGTAGAAAGTACCTTGGCAGAAAACGACACGTTCGCACTCAAGGAAAAACCGTCGAACAGAGTATTCATCGGCATATACGTTAAATTCATCAAACCCGGACGATCGCAAAAACCGTATCGGCCAAAGTGCATTCCCCGCGACCGTCCAGTCCAGAGACGCGACAAAGGCCTCCCGGCCCGTCAGTACAGCCGACCTGTCGCCGTGGAATCCAATGATTTCGCGGTCCTGCTTGCCCGACGCATGATAGAATACAACATCAGGCAGTACCGCGTCCGCTCTGGTTTCCATCACTCTGTCGTGCAGATTGGAAAGCCAGTCTCGCGAAAACAGATCGTCTTGTGAGCTGTAGACGAACCACTGACCTGTGGCGTGTGAAGCAGCGAAGTTGCAGGCGCTTGCAGCGCTGCCAAGGTTTACTCCAGTACGTAAATAAATAATCCGGCTGTCTTCGTCAGCATGCCGACGAATTACATCAGGACTGGCATCTGTCGAACAATCATCGATGCACAGAACCTCGAAATCATCAAAGGCCTGCTGTCTAAGCGAATACAAAGTTTCATCAAGAAACAATGCCCCATTGTGAACCGGCAAAAGAACAGAAATTTCAGTCATCCTGACCCGCGGCGACTGGTACGTTCATTCCACGCATTGCTTTTCTCAGCTTCATTCGCTCTGACCAGACTATATACAGCGCCAGCAACGGGTTGCGCAGCGCAGCTCGACTGAACGCGAACCAGGTTGACTCATAGTAACTCACACCAAGATCCGCTTTGGCCTGTTCTTTGCGCAGAATCTGAAAAACTTCGTCGTCCTCCGACAGACCGAAAACGATAGCATCTGCAATTCGTTGCTGCATGATGGCCTGCTGCGCCAGAAACCCTTTGGCACGCCGCGCTCGAAACTTCGCCGCATCCGAGTAATAGCCATCAGAACTGGTAATTCCGGTACCCAGTCGATACTGCACGAGCGCTTCTTCTATCACTTCAATCCGGTTTTCCAGCGCGGCACGGAACCCCAACACCAAATCTTCATAAGTACCAGGTCTGAGCGGTCCGAAACGGTCATAAAGATCGCGATGCCAAGCGCCGGTTGCTCCAATGTAGAGAGACTTTGACCGGGCGGCTCGCGCACGATTCCAATCATTGTAAAAGAGCGCTTTCCTGAAATTGCCCTTCACCGGCAGGTCATCCGGACCGATAACATCTGCGTAGGAGCAGACGAGCAGCGGGCCGCCACAAGCAAAAGCTGCCGCAATACGCGCACTGCGATTTGCATATGACCGGTCGTCGCCTGCCGCTGCAATCAGAACATCTCCTGAGCTCAGCTGGTGGGCCTTATCGATATTACCCGCAAGCCCAAGATTGTGCGGGTTTCGGTTCAGAATAATGCGGTGAGCTCCATCGTAGCCCGCTACCGCCTTTTGGATCACGCCAAACGTTTCGTCGGTCGAGTGATCGTCCGAAATAACGATCTCAAGCACGACACCTGTTTGCTTCAACGCCGATTCAACCGCGGCCTGCACAGTATCCTGCTGATTATACGTCAGTAGTATGTAAGAGAATGACGGCCGAGCCATGTAATCATCCATGCTGCGGAATCAGAGCGCCGTGGAAACGCGATTGACAGTTTCGATCACACACTCAACGTCGGCATCAGTCATCTGCGGTCCGATAGGCAGGCTCAGCACATTGTTCGCCAGAGTTTCTGCCATGGGAAATGTCCCCTGCCCTAGCCCTAGTCCGGCATATGCCTGCTGGCGATGAGGCGCAATAGGGTAGTGGATTAGTGTTTGCACCCCTTCCGCCGCCAAATGTTTCATCAACAAATCCCGTTTCGGGTGCTGCACCACGTAAAGGTGCCAAACAGGGCTGACTATTTTTGGCACAATTGGTGTGACGACTCCGATAAGTGCATCATTATATCGATGCGCGATAAGTTTGCGCCGTGCATTCCATTCTTCGAGATACCCGAGCTTAACCTGGAGTACAGCCGCTTGGATCGAATCAAGCCGACTGTTTACGCCTATCTCGTCGTTTATGTATTTCCGACTGGAGCCATAGTTACTCAAAACACGGATTCTCTCTGCGATTTCGCGCCGGTTTGTAGTGATGGCACCGCCGTCTCCCAATGCCCCAAGATTTTTGCCTGGGTAAAAGCTCCAGCAAACGACGTCACCATGCGCCCCAATACGACGCCCATCATAGAGCGCACCATGTGCCTGAGCAGCATCTTCGATGAGAGCAATTCCATGATCACGCGAAATAGCGAGCAACGCATCCAGATTTGCCGGCTGACCATAAAGATGAACTGCGATCACTGCTCTGGTGCATCGCGTGACAGCTGCTACGACCCTGTCTGGATCGATATTGTAGGTTCCAACATCAGGTTCAACCGGCACGGGAGTTGCCCCCACTGCTGAGACCGCTAGCCAAGTCGCCACAAAAGTGTGCGACGGGACAATCACTTCATCTCCTGGCCCTACCTGTAGAGCACGCAGACTAAGGATCAGGGCATCCAGGCCATTGGCCACCCCCACGCAATGGGCAGCGCCACACCACGCGGCATATGCTTTCTCAAATGCCGCGACTTCAGGTCCGAGGATATACCAACCACTTTCAAGCACGCGCCGGACCGCCAAATCAATCTCTGGCTGTATTGCCTTGTAGGCCGCACCTAGGTCGAGGAAAGGAACTTCTGACATGTATTCTGCTACTATCCTGGGTCGAACCGTGCTGTCTGATTACTACTCTTTGACAGGATATGAAATGTGATAATAACTTCCGAGACCACACCAGCAAATTTGAGCCAGGATGCTGGGAAATGCCGAAATCCAAAATCCACGCGGAACAGGAAAACGCGGAATGAGAGAGCCGCAGGTTGGCCAAATTGACGGGGTAAGGTTGACCCTCCGCCTCGCACGGCCGGTGGATGCCGAGTTCGTCTTTGGCCTACGCTCAGACATTAGGTACAACCGATATCTCTCTTCAGTCAGCGGCACGGTCCAAGATCAGACGGAATGGCTGCAGAATTATTGTGAAAGAGAAGCAGCCGGCGAAGAGTTTTATTATATCATCCTTCGCCGCGACACAGGCCGACCCTGCGGTGTCGTACGTCTATATGAGATCGCCGGAGATCAATTCACGTGGGGTAGCTGGGTACTAAACAACGACAAGCCACCAAAGGCAGCACTGGAAAGCGCGGTTCTGAGCTATGAAATCGCCTTCGAAGGGCTGGGACTTGTCACATCCTATTTCGATGCACGCTTAGGAAACTCACGAGCCATCTCCTTTTACCGGCGTTTTGGAGCCATAGAAATAGCCCGCGATGAAAGAGATGTCTTTTTCAAGTACACTGCAAAACAATTTGCAATGGACAAGAACCGTCACATGAAGCTTTTGCAAGAAAAAGGCCCGGACAGATGACAACCGATTGTTGTTTCGGGTCGTGCAACTATTGTGTAGTGCGTCGCCGTATAGACAGATTTGACTTAGAGCAGAACGCACTCGGATGTTAGAGGACACGTTGGAACGATTGAACGGAAAACTGATTGTCCGCCTGCTTCGCGAAAACTTCCATCTGCAGCTGCGGAACTACTCCATCGCTGTTGTCGCGATGATCGTGATTGCTGTGACGACAGCGCTGACTGCCTGGATCATGAAAGACATAATCGACTCGATGATTGAAACGGGAAACCGTACACAGGTTTTTGTTGTGGCCGCGTCTGTTGCGCTCATCTTTACAATCAAGGGAGCCGCCACATACATACAAACCGTTTTTCTCAGCCGTGCCGGAAACAGCATTGTAGCGGCACAGCAGCGCAGGCTTTATTCGGCAATTTTGAAGCACGGGCTGGCATTTTTCAGCGAGCAAGAGTCTTCTGACCTTCTGATGCGGGTGACTTACTCCGCGCGGGCTGCCAGAACAGTGGTTGAGACACTTGTTATGGGGTTCGTTCGGGATCTTTTGACATTGGTCGGGCTGATAATCGTTATGGTCTACCAGCAGCCAACCCTTTCCCTCTTTTCTTTGGCTTTCGGACCCATCGCGCTTTTCGGCATACGACGCATTCTTTCGAAAGTGCGTCAGATCATGCAGGCCGAAATCACATACATGGCCGAGATAATCAAGGTAGTTCAGGAGACCGCCAATGGTATCAGAGTAGTGAAAGCCTTCGCTCTTGAAGAGCGCATGATAGCGCGGATGAACAATGCGGTCGGCAAAGTTGAGGATCGAGCAAATGCGCAGGCGAAGCTCGAAGCAGCAACTAGCCCGCTTATGGAAACGCTCTCTGGATTTGCTATTGCCGCAGTTGTTGCTCTGAGTGTCGTGAATTTGTTCGGCGAAGACGCGAGCACACCGGGCCAGCTGATGTCATTCGTCACCGCGCTCTTAATGGCATACGAACCGGCCAAACGTCTCGCACGTATGCGTGTTACAATAGAGGCTGGAATGGTGGGAGTGGGGATTATGTACGATGTTGTGGATAGGCCTGTTGGACTATTCGAAGCAGAACAACCGCGTGATTTGCCTGCTGGCGCCTGCACTGTACGGTTCAGCGAAGTCTACTTCGGCTATAAAGACAAACATTCTATTCTCAATGGCCTCGACATAGAGTTTCCGGCTGGACAAACCACCGCACTGGTTGGCCCATCCGGCGGTGGCAAGTCAACAATAATGAACCTGATAATGCGAATGTATGATCCTACGCAAGGCAGGGTCGAGATTGGTGGCCTGGATTTGCGGGAAGCAACTTTTGCCTCGCTTCGGGAAAATATAGCTTTCGTAGGCCAGGATACATTTTTGTTCTCCGGTACCGTCCGGGAAAACATCGCGCTCGGGAAAACCGAAACGACAGATGAAGAGATAGAGAGCGCCGCACGATCTGCACATGCGCATGAGTTTATAGTCAAGCTTGAGAATGGGTACGACACAATCGTGGGTGAAAACGGTACCAGCTTGTCCGGAGGTCAGCGCCAACGCGTCGCTATCGCTCGCGCCGTTTTGAGGAACAGTCCGATTCTTCTTATGGACGAAGCCACAAGTGCGCTGGATTCCGAGTCAGAGCACCTCGTCAAGCAGGCGTTGGACGATTTGACAAAAGGGCGCACCACTATCGTTATTGCGCACCGTCTCTCCACCATAATAAACTCAGATCTGATACTCGTGATCAAAGACGGACGTGTGGAAGAACAAGGTACGTTAAACAGCCTGCTTGCGACAAACGGCTTGTTTCGCCGGCTATATGATCACCAGTACGAAAAAAGATAAAATGGCTCGGCAGCCTTCCTTGCTTCCTGAAGACTGCTCTGCTGATCCCGCTACTGTTTCCTCTTCCTCGCCACAGACTCAAACTTTCGTCGTCAATACAAGGAAAATACTGAAAACGCGACCTAGGTACCGCATCTTCGTTTGGCCAGTAGCACGTTTCGACTAACAAGAGCTGGTCGCCCAATGCGCTGCAACTGTAGAGTGCTGTTCATATTTCTGCGACCGGCTCACGGGACATCGGTTGCAAGTAGCAAGGGACTCAAAATCGTGTTTTGTCGGTCTTCCGGTTCAGTATTGCACAACACCCGACAAGGTCTTGTGACATCAAGCCATCACCGATAGTGAGCGCACACAAAGGAGACGGTTACCATGGCCTGTACCGCCCGCCCCATCGTTTTGACCTTGTGCTACAAGGACGTGACTTCGGACCCGCGGGTGATGAAAGAAGCTCTTGCGCTCCAAGCCAACGGCTTCAGAGTCCATGTTCTGTGTGGCTGGCAAGAAGGCAAACCCAAACAGGAGAATATCGACGGTCTGAAAGTTACGCGTTTCGAAGTATTTTCCTCCGCGGAAGTTTCCGCAGACGACCTTGAGCTCTTTCCTTTTCTCGATCGGTCGAAAGCTGCCATCGCGGACTGTTTTCTTCCATTTGCTGAAGCCTCCGAGAGTCTGCGGAGCCTCAGCCAGGATCTTGACTCCAGATTCGGCGCGAACGCAATCAAGCGAATGCAGTCTGGCCACTTCAGGAGTGCGAAAGGTGTCGAGAGATCTCGTAGATTTCGCGACTACTGCCTCCTGAAACTCGCTACTTTTCCGAATAATCTGTTGTCTTCACTAATGCCTGCGTCACCACGCAGGGCTGGCTTGCCATTGGGGACAGCACTGAGGCAGCAAAAAAGAGCACTGAGAAGACTGTATCAGACAGAAGCAATAATCCTCGCATCCAACCTAACCCGCGCAGATGTTGAACTGCAAGCTTCCGTCATACATGCACATGACATTTATTGTCTGGTGGCTGGAGTTTGGCTATCGCGCAGGTTGGGTGTGCCACTCGTTTATGATGCCCATGAATATGAACCCGGTAGATCAAACAATCTATCCGAGTTTGAAAAAAACCTAGCAGGTCTGATCGAGGACGACTGCTTTGAACATGTTGCGCGAATGATTACAGTGTCCAAAGGTATTGCCGAACTGTATGGAAGGCGTTTTGGTGGTCCGCCACCTGCCCTTGTGATGAACTCGCCTAATATCGCTTTGGAAGCGATAGCAGAACCAGATGAAAATCGTGTCAGTGGAACGATACGAGAGCTGGCCGGGTTGAAAGAAAACCAGCCCCTAATCGTTTTCACCGGCGGCATACAGCGGGATTCCCGTGGATTGGACAAAGTCGTACAGGCATTGACATACCTGCCTGGTTACCAGCTGGTGTGTCTTGGACCGAGGACAAAAAGGGACGATAACTGGTTGCTGAAGCACGCTTCAAGGCACGGGACGGTAGACCGGGTGACCCTTTTGCCTCCGGTCAAGCCATGCGACGTTCCCAGGACGATAAGCTCAGCGGATGTTTCTATCATTCCATTTCAAGATGGCCCGTTGAACCATAAGTTCGCTATGCCAAACAAACTATTTGAAGCAGCTTTCGCCGGCATTCCACTATGTGTTTCTGACCTCAAAGAAATGCGAACATTTGTCGAAACATTGGGAATTGGTGAAGCGATGGACCAGACAGATCCAGTCGACATTGCGCATAACATAAGACGGGTAGTCGAAAACCGAAGACTGTATGAAATGACGCGCGAAGCAAAGCAGTTGCTAGTCCAGAAATATTCTTGGGAAGTACAATCGAATACACTGAGAAAAACTTTTGAAGACCTTCTGAGCTGAGGATCGATAGGTCTATAAGATCGCAATGGACGGTTTTTAGTGCGCCCGACATCCAGTATAATCAATGCTCGCGAGGTTTCGACATACGTTGTCAAAACCATCAGAAGGTTCTGATCAGCAGGCTCGACCGAAAGTACGTCGCCATGTAGACCGTTCTTTGGATAGCGTCACTTCCTTGTTACTGAAGCGTGGGAGCGGGCACATAATCTGAAAAAAGCTGTCACGGATCTTCTGCGAATAAGGGTAAACAGTTCGCAAACCTAACTTACGCAAGCGATCGCTAGGCATCAGAAATTTCAATGCGATCCCACAGAACGTAAACCGGCACTGGCACCTCGGCTTCACGAATGACAGCCTGTCTTTTGGCCACCGCTTCCACACTCTGTATGCGAACAAACCCTCTATCTGAGAGCACTACGTCGCTGTAGTGGATCAATCCGATCAGTCGAACGTGTTGCGTGTAAACTGAAACGGCCTTCCATGCATTATCATCCGCGACAATGAAATCGAATCAACGTTGAATGCAATCCTGAGATGGCATGAAGGGTGCAAACCTAAATCAGCGGGGAAGCGAGGCCTATGCCATGCAACACAGATCGCTGGCCGATGATACTTCAAAGTAATGAAACGCGATACAAGGTAGCAGTATTGCAATCGGGTATTGTTCGTGACGTGATCACATGACAGTAGACGCGGGCGGTTCCCGGCAAACTATTTGAATCTTCTATTTTGTTGCAGAAATGAGTAAACCACACCGTCCAAGTGACAGAGTAGCGAGAGAACTAATCCATGAAACGCGTTGCAATTGTTCAATCAAACTACATCCCGTGGCGCGGCTATTTCGATATGATCGCTGCAGCAGATGAGTTCATATTGTATGACGACATGCAATACACTCGCCGAGACTGGAGAAACCGAAATAAAATCAAAACGTCTCAGGGCACCATCTGGCTGACTGTACCGGTTTCCGTGAAGGGAAAATACCATCAGAAAATCTTCGAAACGCAGATACATGATCAGAGCTGGCGCGCGGAGCATTGGCGGTCGATTTCGCTGAACTATCGTCGGGCACCCTATTTCGATGAAGTGGCGGCTTGGATGAAGCCGCTTTTTTTGTCGGCAACACAGAATAATTTGTCCGAGACCAACCGCGTTTTCATCGAAGCCATTTGTGAGAAAATGGGTATCGGCACGGTGATCTCTTCATCTCGAGACTATGTTCTCTCAGAGGGCAAAACAGAACGCCTGGCGGATCTTTGCTTTCAGGCAGGTGGCACCGAGTACATCTCGGGTCCATCTGCCAAAGACTATGTGGATGAAGCCGTTTTTAAAGCTAAGGATATTCATCTGAGGTGGTTCGACTACAACGGTTACAAACCCTACCGACAACTTTGGGGCGAGTTTGAACCAGGCGTGAGCGTTGTAGATCTGCTGTTTAACTGCGGGCCAGAAGCCCGGAATTTCTTGCGCTACTGAAAATTATGATCTTGGGTCAACGGGGTTAGGCCGTATTGCGGCATTCCTATCTATAAATTATAGAGTGCCGCACAGGGACTGCAGTCGAACTTGGCGAAAGGATCGCGTTTTGGCGACCCCAATGAAAAACGTATGCTCGGCGTGTGGATTTTTGGATTTATCGAGCCTGCCCGTACCGCATCCATCTATTTCGATGCTGAGTGACGGTCAAAGGTTACCGTATGTACTGCGGAAATTGTCATGCTCGAACTGTGGGTACGGATTTCATGCTTCACCACCGGATACGGAGGAACTCCGAAAACTATTTGATGAGAAGTACAACCTGGGGCAACGCGATACGGTTGCGGAAACACGGCGCGCGGCACACTATTTCGAAGCGATTCTCTCTTTCCTAGGCGAAAACCGTGTTTCCCTTCCAGACAGGGTTCTTGAAATGGGTTGCGGAATGGGCAGCCTCTTGACTGCACTTTCGAGTCAATGGAAGTGCTCATCAGCCATTGGACTGGAACCTAGCCCTGTGCTTGCTGAAGCGGCATCTTTACGGAGCTCAGCAGGTGTTTCTATCTACCGGGGTTTCGCAGAAGACTTTCACGATTTGCATGTTCCGGAAGTTGATCTGTGCCTGTCGGTCAACGTTATAGAACATAGTATTTCACCAGAGACATTTCTGCTCGCCTGTAATAATTCAATCCGGTCGGAAGGCAATGTACTTGTGATATGTCCTGATGGTGAAAATCCAAGTTCAGAGCTGCTTTTCTATGACCACCTGTCCAGTCTGACGACGAAGTCTCTCAGTATTTTTGGGAAAAGGGCGGGGCTGGAGCTGGTTGCATCACACACCTTGACAGGACCATTGCAAGGATTCGCAATGCATCTTTTCCAGCAGTCCGGAAGATCAGAGCATATCTATTCCTCTTGTCCCGACCTATCGGCACGACGTGCCGCCTATCTCAACACATGGTGTGATGCGACGAAAAACCTGACTGACGCGCTCAAATCAAAACCCTACGCGATTTTCGGCGCGGGCGAATATGCAGACCTCTTGGCAGCATATTGTCCGGATATCGTTCAAGCTGCAGACGGCTTCGCAGTGGACGCTCCGACGCTAAGCAGCTTTCACAGCAAACCTATTTTCGACATGGAAACACTCCTGAAGTCGGGTGTCTGCAGCATCGTCGCGGCCGTGCATGAAAGAAGCTGGCCGGCGATCCATCGGCGTTTCAGTGATCTAGGTAAAGCAGTATACCACCCTTGCATTCAAACATCGGACATAGTGGCTCTATGACAAATATCGAACGATATGGAGTGCAACAGGAAAGCCCGGGAGCCACCCGGCTTGATATTATGGAAGAAGAGATAAGACTGCTGGGTTATACAACCTTAGACGCTGGTTTCACCGTGGAAGAGTTGGACAGGTACTCAGATCTTTTTGATCAAACGGCCGACAAATATGCCGCGCAGGCGTTGAATCAGGGCTATGATATTCAGAAGATCAACGAAGGTGATACCATCAGGGTTCTTCCAGCTCATGAGAAGGCATTCTGGGACATTGTTTTCAATGCGTCTCTTCATTCGTTGTTGGAGCGCTTGCTTGGAAACTATTATATACTCAACCAAGTAAACGGCTTGATAAACAGAAGAAACTCAAGTGCTTATCATCAATCAAAGTACCATCGCGACTTGCCATATCAGCACTTCACAAGCTCACGCCCACTCGCAATCAATGCACTTTTTGCGATTGATGACTTTACATTAGAGAACGGCGCAACACGTGTTGTGCCTGCCAGCCAACATCGGGAGGCTTTCCCCCCTGCGGCGCTGGTGAAAACTAATGAAAAACAAATTGAAGTCCCTCGAGGTACGTTTATCGTGTTGGACTGCATGTTGTACCATGCCGGCAGTACCAATCGGTCTACGAGAGACCGGCGTGCAATAAACCACGTTTTCACCATTCCGATGATGCGTCAGCAGTTCCATCTGCCCTCCATCCTCGGAGACAACACCGACTTCAGCGATAATCAGAAACGGCTTCTCGGTTTCGGTCTCGAAGAATTTCAGTCCGTAGAAACGTGGTTCCAGTCGCGTGGGAAAGCAGCTACCTGAATGACACCGAATGACTTACCCGGCCTCTCAATCGTCACTACGGCCTTTCGTTCTGCCTCCACTATTGATGTTTTCGTGAAACGAGCTTTGGCGGCCGCCGAAGAGGCCGGGTTCGATGCTGAGGTCATTATTGTAGATGACGGTAGCCCGGATGCCTCTGCAACGCTGGTACGTGATATCGTCGGCAAACAACCACGCGTGCGACTTATTAAGCTAAGTCGCAATTTCGGACACCACAAAGCAATGCTTGCTGGACTGCAGCACGCAAAACGTGAATTTGTTTTTTTGATAGACAGCGATCTGGAGGAAGATCCCCGACTTCTCGTTCCAATGGTAGCGCAAATGCGAGAGATGTCTGTGGATTGCCTTTATGGCGTTCAGAAACAGCGAAAGGGCGGGCGGATAGAGCGCATTTCCGGTGAGATGTTTTACAAACTCTTTGGGGCACTCAGCGAAGTGGAGCTGCCAAGAAATGTTTCCACCATCCGTCTAATGACGCAGCGCTATGTTGCCTCTCTTCTCGCATTCAGGGACAAAAACCCAGTTTTTGTTCCGCTTTCGATCCTAGCTGGCTATCCGCAGGCTTCGTTTACATTTGAAAAATCAGGCTCTTCGGAAACGACATATTCTCTGAGCAAGCGGGTCAGCCTGATGTTTCTCGCAATCACTTCCTTCAGCAGCAGACCACTGCTTCTGATGTTCTACATCAGCCTTGTTCTCGCCTTTGTGGGATTAACGTATGGTATTTATGTTGTTGCTCTTGGCATGAGTGGTGTCCCACGCGACGGCTGGTCATCGCTGATGGCGGTCGTAGTCTTCTTTTTCAGCCTGAACGCTGTATTTACCGGCCTTATCGGTCTTTATGTCAAACAAATACTGGAAGAGGTGAAAGACCGTCCAGTTTCGGTCGTTCAGGAGGTGTATGAAAACACCTCGCAGGATTGGGAGAACCGGGGCACAAGCCAACCGGGTAGCGAAGACAAAACTCGATAGAATCGTGGATCGCAGTCTGTGATCATGGAAGTAACTGAAAAATACAAGACCCTGCTGAACCAGCTACTACGATATGCGGTTGTCGGTGTTGCAAGTAACCTTGCAGGCTATCTGCTATATTTGCTGGTGACCTATTTGTGGCTACCACCAAAGCAGGCCATGACGCTTTTATATGCGGTTGGGGCAACTGTTGGCTATGTCGGAAATCGCCGGCTCACATTTTCATATCGAGACGGTGTAGCTGCATCGGCTTTACGATACTCGATAGCACATCTGGGTGGGTACTTCTTCAATCTGGCCCTACTTCTGATCTTTGTCGATCGACTTGGGTACTCGCATCAATTGGTACAAGCAATTGCGATATTTCTAGTCGCGCCCTACCTTTTCCTGGCATTCAAGTATTATGTCTTCCCGGCGACTACCCAGAAGTAGTGCACGCCAGACTAGCATTCAGTTTGATGGTGCTGAAACAAAAGCCTTTTCGCAGACAACCTCTACGTCTCCCGGCACATATTCCATCCTCAGAATTTTGTCTGCATCTGCTATTCTTTGGTAATATTGCCTGTAGACATACTCTCCATCATATCCGGTCTTGTAGGTATGCAATTTTCCAAGGTTATTTACCAGTTTTTGAACCGAGTCCTTTTGAAACAGACATCCTTTCTGTCCGATCGCCCAGCGTCTGAAACGTACCGTCCCACCGAAATAAACCCTGTCTGATCTGTGGTATTCCCCGCGACTGCCGTTCTCGGTGAAAACGGGGACCAATGTTCCGTCGGCTTCTTCGAGAACAAACCAGATCTCAGTCATCATAAGATCTGTTCGGTTGAACACATTGATCGGCGCGATTCCATAAGTGTGTGCTAGACGCGCTAATTTGTTTGGAAAAGCATCATAGCCCACAAAAGGTGCAGGGATTGCAGCGACATAGAATACACTCAAAAACAGAACGTGACTTGTCAGCACCGGGATCGCGCGAGGTGCGGACACGTTCATCGTGCTTTTGAGTGTCCAACTTGGCTTGGGGGTCGGCAACATACACATGCCAAAATACTTAATCCGGCGATCCGCTATGAACCGATAGATCGCTGGCCCTATTCGCAAAAGCTTTCCAATATAGAAAATCGGCCAGAGCGGAAGAAGTACTATGACGCTTCGGGTCAGTAGGAGGTACAGATCATACCCGGAAACCAACTTTTGTCGCCGCTCATCATACCCAAACAGATCTCGCAGCACATCTTCATGCGTCAAATTCTGCCCTGCTGCCCAATCAAGATTATCAGAGATTGGTTTCAAACGCACAGTGTTCAGAAGATCCAGCCTTTTTACCGTGTTTACTGTCCGGTCGCAGAGATTGCATTTGTCGTCATAGATCAGATCAACTTTCCCGGAGCGATACAGGAAGAGAGCCGCCCAGAAAATAAACTCGAACTCTGCCAACCAGCCAAGTGTCAGAACAAAGGCGCTCAAACAAAAGAACAGTATTCCCCACCCAATAATGAAAACCCTGAGAAACCCGCCGAGCAAAACAAAGGGCAAGAGAAAGAGATACCATGGCAGCATTATCCACATACCGCCGATAAAGAAGTAAATTGCTTCAGGAAGTTTCTGGAAAAGGTTCACAAATTCAACATGATACCGGTTCATGAAGTTGTTTGTCAGAAGCTGAGGCCCAGCAAAGCCCTGCATCCATGCATCTTCCGAGATATGCATCGAAAAAGAATAAACGCACACCAACCAGTAGCAGAACAGACATAGTACCTTAGCGGCTACAACATCCCGGTCAGTGATAGAAAAATACAATAGCCGACGACGGCTGGTCGGAAACCGCTTAATCAAAATCCCGTCGAGAGAGGCCCGGCTGCCAGCATTTGTCAAAAAGAGAAGCAGGGATAAAATCGCCGCAACATCGTTGCCCAATGTCGCAGAACCCAATGCTCTTTCGCCAACTTGCCACTGGAAGACACAAAGCATGATGAAGGACCATTGCGTAAAGAGCCCCACTATTAAGGAAACAGAACAAACAGCAGGCACCAGAAGCCAAAATACAAACGCGGGCTCAGTCCAGTCTTCAGGGTAAGCATAGTCTGCAATCAGCAGCGTGCGATACAGCAAACAAACTCCCAACGCCATCCGTAAAAAAGCAAACTTTGGTATCTCGCCCAAGCCACCCTTCAGCCCCCCCCGCCAAGTGCCCAAACTGGCCAGTCTCTCAGTCGCATTCTCAAATACTGCTGCAGCGCGATCAAAGCGCCAGTAGACAAGCCAAAAAGGCAGCAGGGAAATAAAGAACCAGAGTTGGAATATCGCGATTTTTTCCAGCATGTATACTCAATCACTGTTCCGGGTTTGCGTCACGAGCACCGGTTTGCAGTCAATTGCGCCAAGACGCAACCCCAAGTGGAAGCGGCGATACAAAGAAAGACAGGGCTGGTCCAAATGCCCCAGTTGGTTCAGACAGTCGTTTTTGAGGCGAACTCTGCAAGTACATCTGCAACTTTGCTCTGAACTGTCTCTTTCTGTCCGTACCAGAGCGGCAACCGGATCAAACTTTCTGCTATGCGTTCCGTCGAAGAAAGCTCTCCATGCGTGCGGGCAACGCGCAGCCCCGCCGGCGATGAATGCAGCGGAATGTAATGAAAAACGGCATCAATCCCGCTAATCCTGAGCCGCTCCAGCACGGTCTCCCGGTCTATCTCCGTCGACAGAAGTACATAGTACATGTGCGCGTTGTGTTCACAATGCTCCGGAACAACCGGTCTCCTGAGCATCCCATTGTGTTCCAGTGGAGCCAATAATTCATGATACCGATGCCAGCTTGCAAGGCGGTCACGTGTAATTTCCTGAGCGTCCTCAAACTGACCCCACAAAAATGCGGCAATCAGCTCGCCAGGCAGAAATGAAGATCCAACCTCCTGCCATGTATATTTGTCCACCTGGCCGCGGAAAAATCTGCTACGATCCGTACCCTTCTCACGGATAATCTCAGCACGTTCAGTTAAATCCGGATTGTTTATCAGCAATGCGCCCCCTTCACCGGAAATCAGATTTTTGGTTTCATGGAAACTGAATGCACCCAGATCGCCGATACTACCAAGAGGCCGGCCCTTGTATGTCGACATCATGCCCTGAGCTGCGTCCTCGACCACAGCGAGGTCGTGGCGCTTAGCGATTTCGAGGATCTCGTCCATTTCGCAGGAAACACCGGCATAATGCACCGGAACAATCGCACGTGTGCGCGATGTGACGGCCGCTTCTACCAGTTTTTCATCCAGATTAAGGGTGTCTTCACGGATATCAACGAACACGGGAACCGCTCCCCGCAAGGCAAATGCATTGGCAGTCGACACAAAAGTGTAAGACGGCATAATAACTTCGTCGCCTGGTTTGATGTTCAACAGCAGAGCAAACATCTCCAGTGCGGCGGTACACGAATGGGTAAGAAGCGCCTTGCTGCATCCTGTTTGGCGTTCCAGCCACCCATGGCACCTTTGGGTAAACGGCCCGTCTCCGGCAAGCCTGCCGTTCATGTGCGCCTGAGAGATATAGTGTAATTCCCGACCCGTCATGTGTGGCCAATTAAACGGAATCTTTGTGTCGTCGGAAAGCATCGCTTCACTCTTAGTAGTTTCCACGGATCGCTGCGGAAGCAAGAAAAACAGGTTTTCTCATGGGCGTTTTTTTTGGGTAGCCGATACCGAGGGGTTGCGTCGATTATGCCAGTTCAACTATGCATGACACCAGAGCCAAGACAACCCTGTTCCACTTCAACCATAACACCGAGCATGGCCGCCACCGTGGCGCGTTCTTGTGCAAGATAGAAGCAGCATGAGCATCGACGAAAAGCATATTCTTGAGGAAGTGGCAAACTATTATTCCGACAAGATTCAGACGTACGGTCAGACGCCACAGGGTGTCGACTGGAATGGGCACGACAGCCAGCATTTGAGATTTGATCAGCTTTTGAAAATCGTTCCTGTGTCGATGGAAGCGCCGTCGCTGACGGACATCGGCTGCGGCTACGGAGCTTTCCTCGGCTACCTGAGAGAGCATTTCCCACGGGCGAGCTATTTAGGCGTCGATATCAGCCCGCACATGATCAAAGAAGCAAATGCGCGTTTCCGGACAGTCGAAGGGTGTCGGTTCCTGCACGCCGCCGAACCGGATCAAACAAGCGACTTTGCTATTGCCAGTGGAATTTTTAACGTGCGGCAGTCTTTTTCGGACGAGGCTTGGCAGATCTATATCGAAACGACCCTCGACATGATGAATGCGAGAAATACACGTGGGTTTGCGTTCAACTGCCTAACCTCCTATTCGGACGCAGAAAAAATGCGCGATTACCTGTTCTACGCAGACCCCAGCTGGATGTTAGATCTCTGTATCCGTAAGTATTCAAAAAATGTAGCTCTCCTGCATGACTATGGGCTGTACGAATTTACAATTCTGGTGAGAAAATAGTGAGATGAAAAAACTTGTAATTTTCGGAACCGGTGAAATTGCGGAACTGGCGAACTACTACTTTGCTGAGGATTCCGAATATGAAGTCGTAGCCTTCACCGTGGATTCAGCCTACATGAAAGAAGGCACGAAGGCAGGCCTGCCCGTTGTAGCTTTCGAAGAGGTCGCGCGTGCATTTCCCGCCGAAACATATGAGATGTTTATCGCAATCAGCTATGCTAAGTTGAACGCCGTCCGCAGAAATAAATATTTTGCTGCAGCAGAAATGGGCTACAAACTGGCCACCTATCTCAGTTCAAAAGCGACGGTTTTAAATAACGGCCAGATCGGTGCGAATTGCTTTATCTTGGAGGATAACACAGTTCAGCCTTTCAGTCGAATCGGCAACAATGTTACTCTCTGGAGCGGGAACCACATCGGCCACCACTCGCAGATTGGTGACCACTCATTCATAGCATCACAGGTCGTGATATCTGGAGGCGTTACGATTGGGGAACAGTGTTTTATCGGCGTGAACGCTACCTTGCGTGATCACATCACGATTGGCGACAGGTGTTTACTTGGCGCCGGGTCGCTACTGCTGACAGATGCAGAACCAGAGGGCGTTTACTTGGCGCCAGCCTCCGAACGGTCACGTGTACCCAGCACAAGGATCAGAAATATCTGATGCCCAAATGGCGAAAACTCGGCAGGATATATTCTGCTGACATAGCTTTGCATCCGAAGCTCTTGTCGCATGCGGCGAACCCATTGCCAGTGCTTTTGCAAGGGAACGTGTTCCGAATTTTTTTCAGTGCGCGCGACATTCAGAATCGCTCATCTGTGGGGGCAATCGATTTTGACCTGGTAGCACGCAGACTAGTGACAGTTCACTCCGAACCATTTTTCAAGCATGGAGATCAGGGGAGCTTTTTCGCTGATGGGGTTAGCATAGGAAACTGCTATGAAGCCGATGGGCAAGTCTACATGCTGTTCATGGGCTGGCAAGCACCAAATGATGGGCATTGGCGAGGCGATATTGGACGAATAAGCGTCAATGATGATTTACAACTGACACTGGACGGCTCAACAGATTACCCATTTATGGCATCAGATGCCGAAGACCCAATCAGTCTTTCCTATCCATGGGTTTTGCCCGGACCAAAACAAGGTTTTGACATGTGGTACGGTTCGACGATCAGCTGGACCAGTGGTAATGACGAAATGGTACATGTCATTAAACACGCATCGTCAGAGGATGGACATGCATGGAAACGGAATGGTATCGCGGTCCCGTTTCAAGAAGGCGTGGCGCAAGCATTTTCTCGACCCAGCGTAATTCGAAAAGCGGATGGGTCCTTGGAAATGTGGTTCTCGTACCGCTCTGGAACTGGAACACCTTATAGGATAGGATATGCTCAATCCTTTGACCACGGGCAGACTTGGAAGCTGGCGCTTAATTTCGCCGGTTTATCTGTATCTGAACACGGTTGGGACTCTGAAATGATAGAATACCCGTATGTCTTCGAGCATAATGGACAAATGTACATGTTGTATAACGGGAATGGGTATGGGAAGACTGGGATTGGCCTCGCAATTCTTGAGAATTAGTGGCATTATTAAACGATTTTTTCGATCCTAATAGTCGGTGGCGGACCAAGAACGGGCGTTTTGCACCACGAATATCACACCAACATAAATGTTGGCAAAATGCGCGATGCGCCAGCTTCGCTCCGTTCTTGTAAAGCAAGGCTCCCGGCGAATCTCGCCGTTCAACCCGAAAACGTTTCCGTTGCCTAAGTCAAACTTCGTAACGCACCCAAGAGACTTCCTTCGTTCCAATACGGAATTTGCATAACTTTTCGAGGGAGCAGACAGATATAAACAGGCTTTTCATTAGACGCCACGATCAAACGGCTGTTGCCCGAAACGACTCCGGAAAGTACTCTGTTATAGGATTTGCTGGTGTTGCGCTGATGAGACTTACCGAACGGCTGGATGAAATGCTAGGAACAATGCGGGAAAATAGCATCTCACCGCGCCGGTCGTGCAAACTCGTTGTTTTCGCTTTAAGCACTATCCGGCCCAGTTTCACGCTGGACAACCTAGGGACACAGAAGGAAGAGAAGCCATCGGCGGCAAGCACGCTAGGTTTGCCTCTATGTGCATCCTGCTTATGTTTTCAGCTACAATGACAACGAGCTTGTCAGCCAGACAATCCGAAATTTGACAAATGACGAAGGCGTCGGCTGGCGCAACATCGATCCGGACAGGGCGCAGCAGTGTGCCGTAGTCGGGCCAACTTTGGCAACTTGTGGGATGTGGTCTTGAATGAAGAGATATTCGATAACCCGGACAGTGCTCGGCGCAACCTTACGTTACGTCAATACGACTAAAATAGCCTCACGCCTCATCGATCACTCGGGCAGCAAGAAGTCCACAGAAACGTGTAAGATACTCGAGTATTAGAAGGCTCTTCGCCCAACGCGCTTGTCCAAACCAGAAACGACGAATATGGGTATTGCACCCGCAGGCTCTCGATATGAATAGGGGTGCCTTGAGGGGCACATCAATGGCGCAGAAGGATGTCGGACCAACAATGCCAAAATCACTTTTGCAGCAATTACTTAACGGCTTGTGCGCTGTCGGCTCTGTTTTGGTTGTAGTCTGGCTTGTTGGGTACGGCGCCTATGGCATCGACTTCACTGATGAGAGCTTTTACCTGATTTGGATTTCAGATCCCTACCATTACCCAGGATCAGTAACGCAATTTGGGTTTATTTATCACCCGCTTTACCTTCTTTTGGACGGTGACGTTGTCCGCTTTCGAATTGTCAACTTTTTTACTACTTACATCCTCGCATGGCTGTTGAGCTTCTTGGTACTGGCGAGATTCGACACAATTCACAAGCCGGGTTGGATTACGTGCCTAATCTTGTCTGCAGGTCTTTCTTGCAGCGTATTTACCATCTTCGATTCCTGGATAATCACCCCAAGTTATAATACACTCGCACTGAAAGCTTTGATCGTCACAGTCATTGGGTTGTTGATTTGCGATCGGGAGAGCAAACTCCAAAATACCCTAGGCTGTATACTGATTGGAACCGGCGGTTGGCTGGCTTTTATGGCTAAGCCAACTACCGCTCTTGCTCTTGCAATCAGCATTCTGCTCTATGTCATTTGGTCTCGCAGGTTATCAATTCGAGAGCTTTTTTTATCAGCCAGCGTTGCAACAAGCCTTACAATCGCAGGGGCCTTCGCAATCGATGGCTCCGTCTTCGGTTTTATTCAAAGGCTCAAATTGGGTCTGGAACTATCTAACCTTCTGCAAGGCGGGCACACAATCGGCCAAATGCTGCGGCTGGACAGTTTCAACATGAACGACGACACGGAACGCTTTTTTGCCGTTTTAGTTTTGATCATTTTAATTGCACTTTGGAGCTTTCAGTCGAAACGCAGTACGGCGCAATCTGCGGGCGTCTTCATTTGCTTGTTTTTATTCGCAGCGACAGTAGCGATGGCTACTGACCAGGTCCGGCAGGTCGCTGACTTTGGCCAGTTTCAGGGTATGCTACTTTTTAGCCTCGTGTGTGCGGTCATTTTTTTCCATTTGCTGTGCCACCGCATGCAAGCTTTTGCCGAGATTACTCGCGAGCAGTGGGCCATAATAGCGCTGTTTCTCGCTCTACCTCACATCTACGCTTTTGGAACCAATGGAAACTACTGGCGCAACGGGACTTCTGCCGGCATTTTCTGGCTGCTTGCAGGTACAGTGATATTTGCGCCCGCGTTGCGGGGGCGAAATCCCTGGCCTTTTATCTCCGTATTGGCACTGGCAACACAGTCCATTTCGATCCTGCTTTTGCAAGCTGGTGCGGAAAAGCCCTACAGACAATCAGCACCTATTTGGGAAAACAGATCACCCGTCGCCTACGGCTCGGCAAATACACCAATATTTCTGTCCGATGACTTCGCAAGTTATGTCAAGGTCGTAAGAGATATAGCCCAAGGCAGTGAGTTCCAAAAAGGCACACCGTTATTGGATCTATCGGGCCAATCACCTGGAATCGTTTTTGCTCTGAATGCGGAAGGGCTGGGGCATGCATGGACAATTGGCGGCTACAAAGGCAGTCAGAAGTTTGTTGAAGCGGGTTTGGCACTTGCTCCATGCGAAAAAATTGCCCGAGCTTGGGTATTGCAGGAAACGGGCGGTCCGCGCAGCCTTTCAATCGATTTGCTGAGTTCCTTTGGTGCAAAATTCCCCGACGACTATCTGGAAGTTGGCACATGGCAGACGGCGCCGGGTGCTGGCGGTTTCGCATCAACGCGAACGCAGAGTCTTTGGCGACCAATGAACCCGATATCTACTTTGCAGGCTTGTAACAAACTGCGCACCAGATAGCGCCTATGGCAAAATTTAGAAATCAAACCCATTGCCACCACCAGTCATCTTACTTTTCAGCTCACTATCCCAGAATATTCAGGGTATGTAGGCCTTGAGCTCCCGGAAGATCGTCGTTGCATGGTCCCTCAGATAGATCCGCAGCCAGGGTGTATATCGATCCGGACGTTGCTCTACATTGCGAGCAAGATCGCCAAATGAAACCCATTCCACAGCCATTACTTCTTCCGGGTTTGGGCGGATCACCAGATCATCCCCTGCCACGGCAACGTAGACATCCACGACTTCATGCTCGGTCAAACCACCGCCGACGTCGGCGCGGTACTCCAGGTGGTGACGGTGTTCCGGTGCCAGACCGGTGATCCCCAGTTCGTCGTCCAGGCGGCGGTTGGCGCAATCCAGCGGTGCTTCGTCCCACTGTGGATGCGTACAGCAGGTGTTCGTCCACAACCCCGGCGTATGGTATTTACACATCGCGCGCTGCTGCATCAGCACCGCATCGCCCTTCAGCACGAACACCGAAACGGCCTTGTGGCGCAGGCCTTTGACATGGGCATCCAGCTTTTCCACAGGCGTCAGTGTGCCGTTCACCCAGGCCGGGATCATGATCGTCATACGCGTGTCGTTGCCACAAGCCCGGTCAGATGCGCAAGGTTCTTGAGCCCGATTTTCAGGTGCGCCATGGGACGTGCGCGTACTAGTTTCTTGTTCATATAGGCCTCGAACGTCAGCCGCTGCACATCAACGTCATGGCACAGAGATACGAACCGTTCGCGGCGTTCATCACTGCGGTAATAGGCGTTCTGCATGGATCCCAGCACCCGGAACACCATCTTGTGCTCACGCATGAAGAGCTGCCGTGCCAGACGCAGGTCCTTCACCCGACCGGATGCAAGTGTAGCCGCACAGGCGGTTGCCGCCACACGCCCGCCGACCATCGCGTAATAGATCCCCTCGCCCGAAGACGGCGCAACAACTCCGGCAGCATCACCTGCCAGCAGAACATCGCTGCCATTGTCCCAGCGATCGAGGGGCCGCAGCGGGATCGGCGCACCCTCTTTCCGGATTGTCTCACAGTCGGTCAGCCCCGATGCGTCCCGCAGCGCAGCAGTCGCCTCCTTGAGGTTGACCGAGCTCAGCTCACTGCCCATCCCCACACTGGCACTGTCACCATGCGGGAACACCCATCCGTAAAAGTCAGGCGAAATGGATCCGTCATAGATCACGTCACAGCGTTTCGGGTCATAGATGTCCGACTTTGGCGGCGCTTTGATGATCTCGTGATAAGCAAAGACCAGCGGCACCTTGTCCGCGTCTTTGACCTCGGCAAGACCCACCCGGGACTTCGCACCGTCCGCACCGATCACGAGGCGGCAGGGCAGTTCGCGTTCTTCCTGGGTCGCCTTGTCGCGATAGATCACCACCGGGCTGCCCTCTGGCCGTTCGATCCGGACAAAAGTACCGGTGAAGCAATCCGCTCCGGCTTCACCCGCGCGCTGCCGCAGAAACGGGTCAAAGTCCTTGCGGTCCACCATGCCGACAAAACCGTTTTCGATCGGAATATCCACCATGCGCCCGGTGGGCGAGATCATGCGCGCGGTATTCACCTTGGCCAGCAGCTGTTCATCGCGGATATCAAAATCCTGCATCAGACGGGGGGGAATGGCACCCCCGCAGGGTTTGATCCGCCCCTCGCGGTCCAGCAGCGCCACCCGATGCCCTGAATTGACCAGATCAAGCGCCGCGGTGGCACCGGACGGCCCTCCGCCTACAACGACAACATCATATTGCATATCATTCTCCCGGCATCATTGCGGTGCGCCCGCCTGTGGAGGCGCCTGGTGTGGTCAGCCGCAGCGCAAGCACTGCGGCAATCAGAAAGACGAGACCTTCGAAAGTAAAAACAATCCCGTAGGCTGTGGCATCATCGCTGGTGAGGTGCCGCATGGTGTCAACCATGGCCGTGCCGATAAACGACCCTGCCCCGAAGGCGATTGCCTGCGCCGCGCCAAAGAGGCCCATGCGCAACCCTTCGCGCCCGTCATTGCCCTCGCGCGACAGACGCATCATTGCGCCGATGGCTGCCACGGCGAAGGCACCGTTGGCGAGGCCCAGCAGGAAGATGTTCGGCCCCAGTGGCCAGGAAGCCGCTCTGCCGCCGCCCCACGCCAACCCGGTCAAAGCAGCACCGGACAGCACGCAGCCGCCGACGACCCAGACGCGGATCGGTACATGCAGCCAGCGGCTCAGCAGCGTACCCGACATCAGCACCAGCAGCATACCCATCAGAGCACCGGCGTGGTGCATCCCGCCAAGCTGCGTGCTCTGCCCGACCGTCAGGCCAAAGACATGTCCGGCAAAAGGCTCAAGGATCAGGTCCTGCAGGTTATAGGCCAGCATAGATGCGAAAACGAAAAGGGTGAAATTGCGCATCCGTGGTGTTGCCCAGAATTCGCGGGCCACGTCAGCAAAGGACGCTTTCGCCCTGGAGGGAACAGTTGACCCCTTCCCTTCCTGGCCCCAGACGCCCAAACATGTCAGCATCAGTGCCACCGCCGAGACGCCCAGCGTCACGGTGACCAGACGGCTGTGACTGTATGGATCCAGCAGGATACCAGCCGTTATCCCGGTGGCCGCCAGGCCAAAAATCATCATGATCCACACCAGGCTGCCCGCCGGTGCCTGACGTTTTTCATCGACCCGTGCGGCCAGAAGCGCCAGCAGATTGGTCCCCGCCGCCCCGATCCCCAGACCGATCAGTAGAAACGACGGGATCGCGGCAGCAATGCCTGCCCATGCCACCCGTTCCATCAGCCCGACGGACAGTGCTGCGCACACAGCACCGAGCGCCAGCAGCGCGACGCCACAGAGGATCCAGGGGGTCCTGCGCCCGCCCTGATCCGCACCGTGACCGAACCTTGGGCGCAGAAACTGCGTGCCGTAATAAAGAGAGACCAGCAGCCCGGGCAGGATCGCAGGAAGCGCAAGTTCAACGACCATCACACGGTTCATGGTTGCCGTTGTCAACACGACAACAGACCCCAGCGCCATCTGCACCAACCCGAGACGGGCGATCCCTGTCCAGCTCAGCGGTTTCATGTCAGCCCCCGCACCGCGACTGCGGTGATCATCATGCCGGTGATATAAAGAAGGACGCCGGTGCCATTGTACCAAGGCGCTTTGGCTTCGGGGTCGCGGAACATAACCGTCATGGCCCAGAACTGCGCGAGGAGAACCGCAGCCACGCCAAGCGCATGCAGAGGCCGGTCCCATGCGAAAAGCAATGCGATCACGACAAGTTGCGGTGCTGCCATTACGGCACAGGCAACGCGCGCAGCCCTGACAGGCCCCAGAGCAACGGGCAGAGAATTGACGCCTGTCTGGCGATCCCCTTCCAGCGCTTTGAAATCGTTGAGCGTCATGATCCCATGCGCACCGATGCCATAGAGAAGCGCCACGATCACCACCGGCAGCGCCGGCGCACCTGCGCTCAGTACTGCTGCACCGGTGAACCAGGGCAGCGTCTCATAGCTGAGGCCGACAAGGCCGGGACCCCACCAACCGGATCGTTTGAGGCGGACAGGTTCAGCTGAATAGGCCCATGCCGCCAGCACGCCAACCACAGTAGCTCCAAACCCCCAGGGACCCAGCTGCCAGCCGACAAACAGCGACAGAACCGACATGGCGAGTGCAATCCACAGCCCCCAGCGTCCGGGAATACGCCCCGACGGGATCGGGCGGTCAGGCTCGTTGATCGCGTCCACATGCCTGTCGCACCAGTCATTCGCCGCCTGGCTCATCCCGCAGACAATCGGCCCCGCAAGAATGACGCCGAGCACAACAAGGCCCCATTGCCCTGACGGAGATGCACCCGAGGAAACAACACCGCAAAGATACGCCCACATCGGGGGAAACCACGTGATCGGTTTGATCAGACGCAGGGCTGCGGCGGGTTCAGGAAAACGGCGCGACTGTATGACCTGACTGACAGACATGTGTCAACTATGACTGACACATTGAGTCGGTGCAAGAGTAGTAAGGCGGCGGTATCAGCCGTTTTTGGCGAGCAGACCGTACTTGCGCAGTTTCACATAGAGGCTCTGGCGCGACAGGCCCAGCATTTCGGCTGCGGCCACCCGGTTGTTGTTCGTCAGCTCAACGGCGGTCTCAATACACATCTTCTCAACCACGTCGGTGGTTTCCGCTACGATATCCTTGAGCGACGCAGATCCGACCAGATCCATCACATTGCGCGCCGGTTCTGCAGGCATCTGGCCCGGAGAAGCGGTGTTCCCCGCGCCGCGCGAGGCCTCTGTCCGACTGACGTCGCGGATGATGCAGCCGATGACCGGGTTATCCGGGTCTTCAAGATGCGTCGCCGAAATCTCGACCGCAACGCGGACGCCGAGGTCATTCACAAGGCGGGTCGCATAGAACCGCATCTGCCCGGAACGCTGAGGCTGGTCTGTCATCACACCCAGATCAATCTGCCCCCGACCGAGGAAGTCAGCAAAACTGCGTCCGACCACATCCGACAGATGCGGCGCGCCCACCAGATCGAGAAAACTCTCGTTCACCGACAAAAGCACGCCCTTGGGAGACATGAACAGCATCGCATCCACGCCCGCGCGGAAAAGCGCCATCATCTGGCCCGCACCAGCCTCTTCGGTCTTTACCGCATCGGCATCGGTCCCAAGGCGACACATCAGAATACGCTGGCCGGCGGCCCGGAAAACGACCGGATGCAGCACCACCTGCTGACCGGTCCGTGTCGCCTTGAGCGTGACCTGCCCGCCTTCTTCGGAGAGGGTCGCGTTCATCAGCGCTTCGGTCAGCTCAACACTGGAGCGATCCGCAAAATGCTGCGCAAAAGCACTGCCGCGCAGGGCATCGGTGCTCAGCCCCAGCAAACCGGCCGCGGCCTCGTTTACATCTTCAATGCGTCCGGTCAGGACGGAAACAAACGCGACCGCCTGCGACGTGTGAGACATGAGCACACGGTACCGCGCGTCGAACTCGCGGCGGGCTTCATACCCCTGTTCCAGGGCGATCTGTGCCTGCACCAGCTGTTGCTGTGTTTCTGCGATCGGGCGCAGGTCACGACCCAGCAGCAGAACGGCATTCTCATGCCCGAAGCGGTGGAATGTATAGCGGACCGGATACTGCCAGACGGCGTTGTCACTGTGGTTCAGCTCCAGCGGCCGTGCCGGAACTTCTCCGCCAAGGTAAGCACTGTGTGCCTGCTCAAACTTCGGAACCGATTCCCGTGTCAGGAACTTGGCGATCGGGCGGCCTTCCCAGTGTTTGAGATTGCCAAAAGATTCGCTGTGAGAATTCAGAACAACCGACAGGATCATGCCCTCGGCCGAAATGACGAGCGCAATATCTGACGCCGCTCCGATAATGCTGCTGAGGAATTCCGGTTCTATGAGAGGGACTGAGCCGCTGCTCCAGAAATTTTCGCCACCTGAAGTCATAGGCGCAGAGAGGCAGCCGGTTTTGCTGTGCAATACGAGACAGCCTCCGCTACGCGCCTTGTCACAATGTCCACGCCAGTCAGTTCTTTCAGTTCTCTGTTGTCGCCGTCTATCGCGCCACCCATGGCAATAACAACATCGCTGCCAACGGCACTCCGGATGGTCTGCACCGTCCGGCAGACACTTTCAAGTGTTTCAGCCCTCGCGCAGGTAATCAAAATAAGATCGGGTGTATCCTGCATCAGTCGGAACGTCAGCGATCCTGCGTCTTCGTCATAGGAGCTGCTGACCTCGCAACCCATGCGGCGCAGTTGTGCGTCCAGCACACTGGCCCCCAGAAAATGCTGTTCATCCGGCGGCACAACCACCAGCACATGCAACCTGCCCTGATCGGTCTTGTGATCAAACCGCATGGTGCTCGAAGCTTCGCTCACAAGAGACTGCAGCCGCAGCGTTCCGACCGTGACCTGCGCGAAAGAGATACGGTCTTCTGCCCAGGCCACACCCATTTCGCGCGCAACGCACGGCACGTAATTATCAATGATGTCATCGGTGGTGATGCGGTGTCCGCGCAGTTCTTCAAGCAGATCATCCGGGCGACAGACACCCGGACAAAGCACCGCGCGGGTCAGGTGATCAAGCACAAAGCGGCGCAGGCCGTCCACGGACACAGCCTGTCTGTCACTCAGCACCGAGATAACCCGCGTTGCGAGCGCATCGACATGAACCGGCCGATTGCGCCGGGCGCCACGCGGGTCAGTATGATCTTCCGTCGACATGGCCTATCCCAGTGTATTCCGGGCTCCTCAGCCCCGGACTCGCATTGCACCCCAAAAGTCTGCCCTTCACCCCAAAATGTCAAATCAAATTGACATATTTCCGAGGAAAGCCACAGATTCAGGGACCAGGCATCATCAGTTTCTTCATATTTCCCAAGATTTCGCCCTCAGGTCCCGCAAAAACTGTCATGACGGCCTGTCACAAGCGAATCCAGAGTGTGTAAGTTATAGTTGACACTTTTCTTCAAAAGTCGCACCTTTCGGGGCAACTGCCGGCAGAAAAGGTCACCATCAGGATGCACAGCAATATGCCACGACAAAGCGTCCCGACGGGCCTCTATACGCCCGAGGAGCGCGCGCGGCGTGATGCCACGGCATGGACCACGGTTCAGGGCATTCTGGCCCCTCTGCAGTTCGTGATTTTTCTCGTCTCTCTGGTGCTGGTGATCCGGTATCTCGCGACGGGTGACGGATATGGCGCTGCGACGGCCTCCATCCTGCTCAAAACCCTCGCTCTTTACGTGATCATGGTCACCGGTGCGATATGGGAAAAAATCGTTTTCGGTCAGTACCTTTTCGCCCCTGCGTTTTTCTGGGAGGATGTCTTTTCCTTTGCCGTTATTGCGCTTCATACTCTCTATCTCTGGGGGCTGTTTTCGGGTGCGATGGACCCAAAGATGCAGATGATCGTAGCCCTGGCTGCTTATGCCGCTTATGTGATCAACGCGGCCCAGTTTCTGCTCAAGCTGCGGGCCGCCCGACTTCAGGCATCTGCCTCATCTGAAAGCCGGCAGGAGGTCACCGCATGAACGATCTTCCCCGCCTCAGCGCAACCGGTGGATGCCGTGATGAACCGATTCTGAAGCAACGCGGGCAGCGCGAGGTATTCTGCGGGTTGACGGGAATCATCTGGCTCCACCGCAAGATGCAGGACGCCTTCTTCCTCGTGATCGGCAGCAGAACCTGCGCGCATCTGCTGCAATCCGCCGCTGGCGTGATGATCTTCGCCGAACCGCGTTTTGGCACCGCCATTCTCGAAGAAACCGATCTGGCGGGCCTTGCCGACGCCCAGACCGAGCTCGACAAAGTCGTTGATCAGCTTCTGGCCCGCCGGACCGACATCCGGCAGCTTTTCCTTGTTGGTTCCTGCCCCTCGGAGGTCATCAAACTTGATCTCAACAGGGCGGCGGAACGGATGAGCGAAAAATACGCGCCCTCCGTCCGGGTGCTCAACTTTTCCGGCTCCGGGATCGAAACCACCTTTACCCAGGGCGAAGACGCCTGCCTTGCCTCGATGGTGCCGGTGCTGCCGGAAACGGACGAACGGCAGCTCCTGCTCGTGGGCGCCCTGCCGGATGTGGTTGAGGAGCAGGCTGTCTCTCTTCTGAACGACATGGGCATCGGGCCGATCCGCGTCCTGCCAGCACCACGCGCAGATACGGATCTGGGCATCGGCGAAAATACCGTCTTTGCGCTGACCCAACCGTTTCTTGGGGACACGCACGCAGCACTGGAGCGCCGCGGTGCAATCCACCTGCCAGCGCCTTTCCCCTTTGGCGAGGAAGGCACCACAGCCTGGCTGCGCGTCATCGCAACTGAATTCGGTGTGGACGAAGAAACCTTTGAACGGGTCACCGCAGCTCCCCGCGCCCGCGCCCGTAAAGCCATTGCTCAGGCCTCTGAAAGCCTGCGCGAAAAATCCATCTTCTTCTTCCCGGACAGCCAGCTCGAAATCCCGCTGGCCCGTTTCCTGACCCGTGAATGCGGCATGCAGGCCATCGAGGTCGGCGCACCCTTCATTCACAAGGGTATCGTAGGGCCCGATCTCGATATGCTCGCCCAGGGGCCCACCCTGTCCGAAGGCCAGGACGTAGACCTGCAGCTGGACCGCTGCCGTGCGGCCCGCCCTGACCTGACCGTCTGTGGCCTGGGCCTTGCCAATCCTCTTGAGGCCGAAGGGCTGGCCACCAAATGGGCCATCGAACTGGTGTTCACACCTGTGCATTTCTACGAACAGGCCGGTGATCTGGCCGGGCTCTTCTCGCGCCCGGTGCGCCGTGCCGACCTCCTGCGTGTGGAGGCTGCCGAATGACAAAGCTTCATCTTCTGGCCGGAAATATCCCGGGGAGCGCGAGGGGCCGGCCCCTCGCCCGGTGCACCGCATGAAGCTCACCGTCTGGACATACGAAGGCCCGCCGCACGTCGGCGCCATGCGCGTCGCGACCGGGATGAAGGGTCTGCATTATGTGCTGCATGCCCCACAGGGCGACACCTACGCGGATCTGCTGTTCACGATGATCGAGCGACGCGATCACCGACCCCCTGTCACCTATACCACGTTTCAGGCGCGCGACCTCGGATCGGACACAGCCAATCTTTTCAAAACCTCGCTGCAGGACGCCTATGCAAGGTTTGAGCCGGAGGCCCTGATCGTCGGCGCGTCCTGCACTGCGGAACTGATTCAGGATGATCCCGGCGGTATGTCCGAAACCATGGACATTCCGGTGCCGGTGATCCCGCTGGAACTGCCCAGCTACCAGCGCAAAGAGAACTACGGCGCAGATGAGACCTTCTTTCAGATCGTCAAAACGCTGGCCCGCCCGATGGAGCGCACCGCACAGATCTCCTGCAATCTGATCGGGCCCACGGCGCTCGGCTTCCGCCACCGCGACGATATCACCGAAATCTCATCACTGCTGTCCGACATGGGCATCAGTGTAAATGTGGTGGCCCCCATGACGGCTTCCCCAGCCGATATTACCCGCATGGGGGCCGCCCATTTCAACGTTCTGATGTACCCGGAAACCGCCGAGAGCGCCGCACGCTGGATGGAGCGGGAGCTGGATCAGCCATGGACAAAGACAGTGCCGATCGGCGTTGGTGCCACGCGCGACTTTGTGCGGGAAGTTGCCGGCATCACCGGCGTCGAGCCAATACTCGATGAAAGCCGGCTGCGTCTGCCCTGGTACTCAAAATCCGTGGACAGCACCTATCTGACCGGCAAGCGTGTCTTTATCTTTGGCGATGGCACCCACGTGATGGCTGCAGCCCGCGTGGCCCGGGACGAGATGGGTTTCGAGGTCGTGGGCATCGGGTGCTACAACCGCGAGATGGCCCGGGGCGTGCGTGCTCTTGCACGTGACTTCGGCGTCACGGCAACAATCACCGACGATTATCTGGAAGTTGAGCGGGTTATCGAGGCGCTGCAGCCGGAAATGATCCTTGGCACCCAGATGGAGCGCCATATCGGCAAACGACTGGGCATACCCTGTGCCGTGATCTCTGCTCCGGTGCATGTTCAGGACTTTCCGGCGCGCTATTCCCCGCAGATGGGGATCGAAGGCGCAAACGTGCTCTTTGACACCTGGGTGCATCCGCTGGTGATGGGGCTGGAAGAACACCTTCTGCACATGTTCCGCGATGACTTTGAGTTCCATGACGCGGCCGGTCCGTCACATCACGGCGGTCACGCTCCCCGGTACGGAACGGATGGGGGGCCAGCCCCCCAGGCTGCGCCTTCCCCCCGGGATAGTTCCGACCAGAAGAAGGACGCCGGATCCGGCAACGTGATCTGGCTTGAGGATGCCGAACGAGAGCTGAAGAAAATTCCGTTCTTTGTGCGCGGTAAGGCGCGCCGCAACACCGAGGCCTTTGCCAGCGAACGCGGGGTCGCCGAGATCAGCATTGATACCCTCTATGAGGCCAAGGCCCACTATGCGCGATGACAGTGGCATAAAGGGGCGTATGCCCGGGTATCGCGTCGTGATCCTGACGCTGGACAGTCATGCTGCGGGGCCTGCGCTGCGGGCGATGGACCGGCTGAGCCTTGATTATCCGGGGCTTTCCGTATCGGTGCATGCGGCCGCCGAATGGGGTGAGACGCCGGGTGCTTTCGAGGCGGCCCGGGATGCGGTTGAAACAGGTGACATCATTGTCGCGAACCTTCTGTTTCTCGAAGAGCATATATCGCGCATCCTGCCGAGCCTTGAGGCGCGACGGGACCAGTGCGATGCAATGATCGGCATCATTGCGGATGCGGCCATTGTGAAGCTGACACGGATGGGCAGCCTCGACATGCAGGCCCCGGAATCCGGCGCACGCAGGCTGATGAAAAAGCTGCGCGGTTCATCCAAACCCTCCAGCTCGTCAGGTGCCGACAAGATGGCGCTGCTGC
The DNA here is from genome assembly GCF_042055075.2 of Roseobacter phycocola. Lineage (GTDB taxonomy): Bacteria > Pseudomonadota > Alphaproteobacteria > Rhodobacterales > Rhodobacteraceae > Roseobacter. The sequence goes on from NZ_CP194012.1 coordinate 55,778, forward strand.
GCCGGTTGCCCAAGATACTGCGGTTCATTCCCGGCAAAAGCCAGGACCTGCGCGCCTGGTTTCTGACCATGCAGTACTGGCTGGGCGGGTCAGACGACAATGTCGAGGCGATGATCCGCTTTCTGATCAACCGCTATGCCACCGGTACGGGCTGGGACGCGGCACCGGAGGCGGCTGCACCCGTGGAATATCCGGATGCGGGGCTGTATCACCCCGATCTGCCGGAACGCATAACGACCGACCCCGCGAGGCTGCCTGCACCGGACGGTGCTGAGCTCACCGTGGGACTGCTGATGATGCGGAGTTATGTGCTGTCGTCAGACACGGCGCATTATGATGCCGTGATCCGCGCGTTTGAGGCGCGGGGGGTCAGAGTTCTTGCGGCATTTGCAGGCGGCCTCGACGGGCGTCCGGCCATTGATACCTATTTCCGGAACGGGGACGCGGTGCACATTGACGCTATGGTGTCGCTGACCGGGTTTTCACTCGTGGGGGGACCGGCATATAACGACAATGCCTCTGCCATCGACGTGCTCGAAGGGCTGGATATCCCCTATGTTGCGGCCCATCCGCTGGAGTTTCAGACGCTGAACCAGTGGGCCGAAAGCGCTCAGGGACTTGGTCCCATCGAAACCACAATGCTGATCGCGCTGCCCGAACTGGACGGTGCCACGAACCCGACGGTTTTTGCCGGACGGCACGGTGAGGCCGGCTGTCAGGGATGCGCGCACCGCTGCGCCAATGTCTCAGATGCCAAGGCCATGGCACCCTGCCCCGAACGCATCGACAGCCTTGTAGAAAAAACGCTGCGTCTGGCGAAACTGCGCCGCATGGAGCGGGCAGAGCAGCGGGTTGGCATCGTTCTGTTTGGCTTTCCACCGAATGCCGGTGCCACAGGAACTGCCGCCTACCTTGATGTTTTCAGAAGCCTTTTCAATACGTTAATCCGACTTATGGCAGAAGGGTACACCGTCGATGTGCCATCCTCCGTCGAGGATCTGCGCGCGGCTGTGCTGCAGGGAAATGCCGCGCAATACGGTCAGGAGGCAAATGTTGCAGCGCATGTGAGCGCCGATACGATTGTACGGACTACGCCACCGCTGGCCGAGGTCGAAGCCGTCTGGGGCCCGGCCCCGGGACGTGTCCAGTCCGACGGGCGGGGTGTTTTCGTGCTGGGCCAGCAGTTCGGCAACGTCTTCGTCGGCGTTCAGCCCGCGTTCGGATACGAAGGCGATCCGATGCGGTTGCTGTTTGAAAAAGGCTTTGCGCCAACGCATGCGTTCGTCGCCTTCTATCTATGGCTGCGGAATACGTTTTCCGCGGATGTGATCCTGCATTTTGGCATGCACGGTGCGCTGGAATTCATGCCAGGCAAACAGGCGGGGCTGGGTGCGCGCGACTGGCCCGACCGGCTGATCGGCGAAATGCCGAACGTCTATCTCTATGCCTCCAACAACCCGTCCGAAGCGACCCTGGCCAAGCGGCGTTCCGGTGCCGTGACGGTTACCCATATGACGCCGCCCCTGGCGCAATCCGGTCTCTACAAAGGTCTTTCCGAGCTGAAAGACAGCCTCACCCGCTGGCGCAGCATGGATCCTGATGCGCCGGAGCGCGCGGATCTTGAAGCGCTGATCGCAGATCAGGCAGAGGCCGTTGATATGAGCGGGGTGGCCCCTGACGCGCTGTGGCTCAAACTGCTGGAGACCGAGGATGCGCTCATTCCGGATGGGCTTCATATCGTTGGCGAGAAAATCTCTGATGCGGCGCGGGCTGAATACATCAGCATCATGCAGGGCGCGGATGAAGAGACGCGCGCGCGGGTGGACCAGCTGCTCCAGGAAGAGACCGAACTCGATGCGCTCTGTCGTGCGCTTGGGGGGCATTTCATCCCGCCGGTGCCGGGTGGCGACCTGATCCGTTCGGCAGATGTCCTGCCGACAGGCCGTAATATCCACGCCTTTGATCCGTTCCGCATGCCCACGGCCTTTGCCTGTCAGGACGGCGCGAAGCAGGCGCAGCTGCTGCTCGATACACATGAAACCCTGCCCCGCACGGTGGCGCTGGTGCTCTGGGGCAGCGATAATATCAAATCTGACGGTGGGCCGATTGCTCAGGCGCTGGCGCTGATGGGCTGTACACCACGGTTTGACAGTTTCGGTCGGCTCGCCGGCGCTGATCTGATCCCGCTGGCAGCACTTGGACGTCCCCGTATCGATGTCATCATGACGCTGTCGGGTATTTTCCGCGACCTGCTGCCCCTGCAGACACGGATGCTGGCCGAAGCAGCCCTGACCTGTGCGTCAGCGGATGAACCACTGGACCAGAACTTCATCCGGGCGCATGCCCTGGCCTACATGGAGAAAACCGGCTGTACCCTCGAAGACGCGGCACTGCGGGTCTTCTCAAACGCCGAAGGGGCATATGGTTCGAATGTGAACCAACTGGTGGACAGTTCCGCCTTTGGTGACGAGGACGAACTGGCCGACGCCTATGAGGCGCGCAAGAGTTTCGCCTATGGCACAGATGGCAAGGCCTCGGCCAATGCGGATCTGCTGCAGGCACAGCTGGCCGAGGTTGATGTCGCCTATCAGAACCTTGAATCGGTCGAGCTGGGTGTGACGACCGTGGATCACTATTTTGATACGCTGGGCGGTATTGCCCGCGCGGTCAAAAGGGCGAAAGGCGCCGAGGCAGCGGTTTATATCGGCGATCAGACCCGCGGAACGGGCCAGGTCCGCACACTGCGTGATCAGGTGGCTCTGGAGACACGCGCCCGCAGCCTGAACCCGAAGTTTTATGAAGGTCTGCTGAAACATGGCTCCGAAGGGGTTCGCCAGATCGAGGCGCATGTGACGAACACGCTGGGCTGGTCCGCCACGACCGGTCAGGTCGACCCCTGGGTCTATCAGCGGATTTCCGAGACCTTTGTTCTGGATGCGGAGATGCGCCAGCGGCTCGCCGATCTGAACCCAACCGCCTCCAGCCGTATGGCGAACCGTCTGCTGGAAGCACATGACAGAAACTACTGGTCCCCGGACGCTGAAACGCTGGCCGCCCTTCAGGATGCGGCCGATGCGCTTGAGGACCAGCTCGAAGGGATCGCTGCGCAATGATCCGTTCCGACACCTTCACCCGCGGGAGCCTCCGGCGGGGATATTTTGAGCCAGAAGAAGCAGGGGTGCGCGCCCCCTTTGAAAGGAAACTGACATGAGTCCACTCGACAGAACACCGCCCGTACTGCGGGGCCAGGACGGCGAAGGCTCGGTCCAGGTGCATCAGGACGAGAGTGCCAGGATTGACGGCGCCAAGGTCTTCTCCGTCTATGGCAAAGGTGGCATTGGCAAATCGACGACCTCGTCAAACCTGTCTGCTGCCTTTTCCATGCTCGGCAAGCGGGTGCTGCAGATTGGCTGTGACCCGAAGCATGACAGTACCTTTACGCTGACCGGAACGCTGCAGCCGACTGTGATTGATATTCTCAAAGAGGTGGATTTCCATCCCGAAGAGCTGCGCGCCGAGGATTTTGTCTTTGACGGGTTCAACGGTGTGAAATGCGTCGAAGCCGGTGGGCCACCGGCCGGAACCGGGTGCGGCGGGTATGTGGTCGGCCAGACGGTAAAACTGCTGAAACAGCATCATCTGCTCGAAGACACCGATGTGGTGATTTTTGATGTGCTGGGGGATGTGGTCTGTGGCGGATTTGCCGCCCCTCTGCAGCATGCGGACAGGGCGCTGATCGTGACCGCCAACGATTTCGACAGCATTTACGCGATGAACCGGATCATCGCCGCGGTGCAGGCAAAGTCGAACAATTACAAGGTCCGGCTGGCGGGCTGTGTGGCCAACCGGTCGCGCGAGACGGATGAGGTGGACCGCTATTGCGAAACGGTGGGGTTCAACCGGATTGCGCATATGCCTGATCTGGACGCTATCCGCCGTTCACGGCTGAAAAAGAAGACCCTTTTCGAGATGCCGGATGACGAGGAGATCGTACAGGTGCGCAAAGAATACGTGCGCCTGGCCGAGACACTCTGGAACGGAACAGAGCCGCTGGCCCCGGCCCCCCTGCCCGACCGGGAGATTTTTGAGCTGCTTGGATTTGACTGATGCGTGATGACGTAACCTTTGCAGATGCGGGACATATCCCGGCCCCGGGCGGAAAACCGGCGCCGGGATATGACGCGACACTGGAAAGGGTTGAAACCTATTTCGACCGGACGGCCACCCGCACGTGGGAGCGGCTGACGTCTGACGCGCCGGTCTCGAAGATCCGCCAGACGGTGCGCGAAGGACGCGACCGGATGCGCGCGCTGCTGCTGAGCCGTCTGCCGGCTGATCTGACCGGTGCGCGTGTGCTGGACGCCGGGTGCGGTGCGGGTCAGATGACGACTGAGCTGGCAAAGCGTGGCGCTCATGTCCTGGCGGTGGATATCTCGCCCCAGCTGGTGGCGGTCGCCGAACGCCGGTTGCCGCAGGATCTGCGTTCGAAGGTCAGTTTCGCCTCGGGCGATATGCTGCGGCCGGCACTTGGCCGGTTCGATCATGTGATCGCAATGGACAGTCTGATCTACTACTCCGCCGATGACATCGGGCGGGCCCTCGCTGCGCTGGAAAAGCGCACGTCGCGGACCATTGCCTTTACCGTAGCACCCCGCACGCGGTTTCTGATGGCCATGTGGTACGCCGGCAAACTCTTTCCGCGCAGTGACCGCAGCCCGGTGATGATCCCGCATGCGCATCAGCCGCTGGCACAGGCTGCGCGCGCGCAGGGTGTCAATGGCATGCTGCGGCCGGTCGACCGGATCACATCCGGTTTCTACATTTCTGAAGCGATGGAGCTGCGCGCATGAAGGCACGGCTGCGACAGATGTCCCTGAAGGCGATGCCATTCGCCGATGCAGCCAGCGACGGGCTGCCGATGGACCAGCTGCTGCGGCTTTCGCTGTTTCAGGTCTCGGTCGGGATGGCCTCTGTCATGCTTCTGGGCACGCTGAACCGGGTGATGATTGTTGAATTGTCTGTGCCCGCGATGATCGTGGCGCTGATGATCGCCCTGCCTGTGCTCATTGCGCCCTTCCGCGCGCTGCTCGGGTTCCGGTCTGACACGCATCGCTCCGCTATTGGCTGGAAACGTGTGCCCTACATCTGGTTCGGCTCGCTCTGGCAGTTTGGCGGCCTCGCGGTCATGCCATTTGCCCTGCTGGTGCTGGGCGGTGATGTTGTGCACGAGATCCCCTTTGCGGGCGAGGTGCTGGCAGCGCTCGCCTTCCTGATGACCGGCCTGGGGCTGCATATGACGCAGACCGCCGGTCTCGCGCTGGCATCTGACCGGGCCGATGACAGAACCCGGCCACGTGTTGTTGCCCTGCTTTATGTGATGTTTCTTGCCGGTATGGGCATCTCTGCTGTGATCATCGGGCTTTTGCTACGGGATTTCACCTCGCTCAAGCTTATCCGGGTGATCCAGGCCGCTGCCGTGGTGGGCATTGCCCTGAACCTGGTGGCTCTGTGGAAACAGGAACACGTCCGCCCGATGAGCAGGGCTGAACGCACAGCCCCCCGCCCGAAATTCTCAGACGCATGGTCTGATTTTATGAACGGTGGACAGGCCGGGCGCCTGCTGGTGTGCGTTTTCGTCGGAACAATGGCTTTCAACATGCAGGATGTGCTGCTGGAACCCTATGGTGGCGAAATTCTCGGGCTGTCGGTGTCCGCGACGACACTTCTGACCGCCCTCTGGGCTGTCGGGGCGCTTTGCGGTTTCGGGCTTGCCGGGGCACGGCTGGCGGGTGGCTCAAACTCGTTCCGCCTTGCCGGGGGCGGCATTCTGGCCGGGATCTGGGCCTTTTCACTGGTGATTTTTGCGGCTCCGATGGACTCTGATGTGCTGTTTTTTGCGGGCGCTGGCCTGATCGGCTTTGGCAGCGGGCTGTTTGCTGTCTCGACACTGACGGCGGCCATGGCCATGCCAGCCACCGGGAGCGCAGGGCGCGGTCTGGCGCTGGGGGCCTGGGGGGCTGCCCAGGCGACGGCGGCCGGCGTGTCGATCGCCCTTGGAGGCGGTTTGCGCGACTGGATCGGCCATATCGCGACCAGCGGCGGCATGGGCGAAGCGCTCAACAGCCCCGTGACCGGATATTCATTTGTTTACCACGCCGAGATTGGCCTGCTTTTCGTCACTCTCGTTATCCTGGGACCGCTCGTGCGCCAAAGCGGTTCCCTTACCCCGACGGAGATCGGTCAACGCCCCATGGGCCTTGCCGACTTCCCAACATGACCCCGTTTCAGGAGGACAGAAAATGACTGGAACATTCTTTGGCGAAGTAGATCTGGCGAGCGTAACGCTCTGGCTTTTCTACATTTTCTTTGCGGCACTGATCATCTATATCCAGCGTGAAAACATGCGCGAAGGCTATCCGCTTGAGGATGACGAAGGCAATCCGTCATCCAACCCTGGCATGTGGCCGCTGCCTTCTGACAAAACATTCCGCCTGCCGCACGGCCGCGGCGAAGTCACTGTACCAAGCGGTCAGACACCGGAACGCGCCGATATTGCGCTGAAGCGGTCGACGCCGGTCAACGGCTACCCGCTGGAGCCCACAGGCGATCCGATGCTGGATGGTGTTGGCCCTGCATCCTGGGCACCCCGCCGTGATGTGCCGGAACTGGACGGCCATGGTCACCCCAAAATCGTCCCGATGTCCGGTGCCGAAGGGTTCCGCGTTGCCGCAGGCCGCGATCCCCGCGGACTGCCGGTGATCGCAGGTGACGGTGAAATCGTCGGCAAGATCACCGACATGTGGATCGACGAGCCGGAACAGATGGTGCGGTACCTTGAAATGGAACTGGACAGCAAATGGGGCTCAGGCACGCGGCTGATGCCGCTGACCTTCGCGCGTATCTGGTCCGACCGCGTCAATGTTCATGCGCTGCACGGCAAACATTTCGCGACAATCCCCACAATCGCCAGCCCGCGCCAGGTCACCCTGCTCGAGGAGGATAAAATCTCGGGATACTACGGCGGCGGCAAACTCTATGCGGGTAACCGCGCTGATCCGAAGATCTGACGTGTGATGCCCGCCGCACCATACCACCGGACAGAACCGGGTCCCGCAGGGTCCGGCACCGGTGGTGAGGTGCGCCCGCCACAGTGCACAGCCAGAGGAGATACTCGCCATGTCTCATGACGACTTTGAAATCGAGCCCGTTGAGGGGCTTCCGGAGAAACCACCCGCCGGAGAGGAAATCCTCTGGCAGGGGCGTCCCGCGTGGTGGCCGCTGGCCAAAGAAGCGCTCGCCGTGCGCTGGGTTGCCGGGTATTTCGGTGTTCTCGCACTCTGGCGGTTTGTCTCTGTCCTTGATCTGCTGCCCCTGGGGCGTGCCATCGGCGCGACGGTTCCCTACCTGATGCTGGGCGCGGTGGTCTGCGGCCTGCTGACACTGGTTGCTGTCGCTCAGGCGCGGGCGACCGTCTACACTGTGACGGATGCGCGGGTGGTCATGCGGATCGGGGCCGCACTGACCCTCACGCTCAACCTGCCTTACAAGCAGGTCGGCAATGCGATGCTTGACCTGCGCCCGGACGGAACAGGGACCATCGCGCTGGACACAATGGGCGAGACCCGGCTGAGCTACCTGACCTGCTGGCCGCATGTCCGCCCCTGGCACATCCGCCGCGCGCAGCCTGCGCTCCGCTGCATCCCGGAGGCCGGGAAAGTAGCACGCCTGCTGGCAGAAGCCGCAGAGGCCCGGATTTCCGTGCCCGTCGTTGAACGCGGCGCTGCCGCACCTGAAACAGTGGCGGCGGAGTAGGCTCATGCGCACAGAAACACAGCCCCGCATTCACGCAAAATCCGAAGAGATCGTGCCCCTGATCCTCGTCCGGGTGATGTTCGGTCTCGTCGGACTGATCCTTGTGATTGTCAGTATCGCCAGTTTTTCGGGCCGTGAGCCGGCCAGCCAGCCGCCTGCCGGTCAGGTCATTGCCGAGCGCGCCGTCTTTCTGTCAGGCGACGCCTCGGGAGCCGCGCGCGTGCTGGATCAGCATGGCACCGTTCTGGCCAGCTTTCCCGCGGATAAAGGTGGATTTGTTGCCGGTATCGAACGTGTGATTGCCCGCGAGCGGGCCAAATCCGGCGCCGATCCGAATGCCCCCGTGCTGCTGCAGCTGCGCGAAGGCAACCGCCTTTCCCTGAACGACCCCGTCACCGGATGGTCCGCTGAGCTTATGGGCTTTGGCGCATCCAACACCCGCACCTTCGCCAGGCTGCTGGGCCAACCCTGAACCATTGGAGGAAGCCACCATGGGACTACTGACAAAGGAAATTGAACGTGCCCCCTGCACGGTCGAGATCAGCCACAGATTTGAAAGCCTGCACGCGCATGTGCGGTTCAACAACGGCGCCGTGATCTATCCCGGCGACGAGGTCCAGGTACATGGACCTGAGATCATGGCCCCCTTCGGTGAGATCGTCACCGAGGACCGCGAGGCCACGATCATCCGCGCCAGCCGTCTGGAGCAGCTCTGGACCCGCCTGACGGGCGATTTTGAGGTCATGGAACTGTGCGAGTTTTCCTTCTCAGAGGAGGTTACGCTGTGAACATTCAGAACCAGAACCCCGCACAGTACGAGGGCAAGCACACCGCCGACGCCACTACGGTCGAGGAAGGTCTGGCCATTCAGGAAGAACAGGCGAAATACGATGATGATTTCGCCACTGAAACGGCCATGGCGAACACCCTGCTGACGCCGCGGTTCTATACCACTGACTTTGATGAGCTTGATGCCATCGACGTGACGCCGGTGCGCGATGACTGGGACAGTCTGATCGCGCAGATGGTTGCGGATCCGAACAAGGGCCACTTCAAAAAGAACGAAGACTGGGACCATGTGGACTGGGACGGCATGGAACCGCAGCTGAAAAAGGAATTCATCGACTTTCTGATCTCAAGCTGCACGGCCGAGTTCTCAGGCTGTGTGCTCTACAAAGAGATGAAACGTCGCGGCAACAACGATGACATCACCCAGCTCTTTCAGCTGATGGCGCGGGACGAGGCCCGGCACGCAGGTTTCATCAATGACGCGCTGCGCGAGGCCGGTCTGCGCGTGAACCTCGGGTTCCTGACGCAGAAGAAGAAATACACCTATTTCCGGCCCAAATTTATCTACTACGCCACCTACCTGTCGGAAAAGATCGGTTACGCGCGTTACATCACGATCTTCCGTCATCTGGAGGCCAACCCGCAGCACCGGTTCCATCCGATCTTCAAATGGTTCTGCGAGTGGTGCAATGACGAGTTCAGCCACGGCGAGGCCTTCGCGCTGCTGATGAAAACAGACCCGAAGCTGACCCGCGGGCATAACGTGCTGTGGATCAAGTTTTTCCTCACGGCGGTCTATGCGACGATGTATGTGCGCGACCACCAGCGCCCGGCATTTCACGCAGCCCTCGGCGTTGATCCCGACTGGTACGCGCATGAAGTGTTCACCAAGACCAGCAAGCTCAGCGAACAGATTTTCCCGATCACGCTGGACATTGATCATCCACGCTGGCAGCGGCAGCTGGAAAAACTCCAGAAAGCGAACGTTGATCTGGCGGAGGCCACGCAGAACGGACAGTTCCTGCGCAAAATCGGTGCACAGGCCCGGGCGGCAGCGGCCTTTGTGGCGCTGATCACGATCCCTGCGAAAAAACACCAGGTGCCTGCGCAGACCAGAATGGAGCCGGTCTATTGAAACCTCGCCTGCACATATCGTCTGTGCAGACAGGCAGGCCCGGGCGCACGGGCCATGCGAGGCCGTGCGCGCCCGGGGCTTTCGGTTGCGCGCAACCGCAAGCCGGCACCGGGAGGCACCTGTCGTGACCCTCTGGACCCCTGCCCTTTTTGCCCTCTTTGCCTGGTGGTTCTCCACCGGTGCAATCCTGTGGGTGGTCCGTTCGGCGGACAGGCAGGGGGAACACGCGCGGCGGCGCGCGGTCTGGTTTGGCCTGCCCTTTCTGGCCGCCGGAGCGGCAGGGTTCTGGGTGACGCTCTGGACGAACGACACGCTCAGCATCTATGTCGCTTTCGTGTCGGCCCTGGCGATCTGGGGGTGGATCGAACTGGCGTTCCTGACGGGTGTGATCACCGGACCCAACACCAGCCCGCTGCCCGAAGGCGTCCCCGAGTGGGAGCGTTTCATCCGCGCCTGGGGCACGCTTGCCTATCACGAGATGCTGCTGGCAGCCACACTGGTTGCAATGTTCCTGGTAGGCTGGGACCACGTGAACCCCTTCGGGCTCTGGACGTTCGCTGTGCTGTTCTTTGCGCGCATTTCAGCCAAGCTCAACCTCTTTCTGGGCGTGCCCAAAATCAACGTAGATTTTCTGCCGGGTGCGCTGTCACACCTGCCCAGCCATTTCAGGCACCGTGCGATGAACTGGCTCTTCCCGGTCTCTGTCAGCGCGCTGACCTTTGCTGCCGCCTGTTGGCTGGAACGCATTGCCGCGACAACAGCACCGGGCGCTGCTGCAGGATTTACTTTACTGACCGCCATTACAGCTCTCGCTCTCTTTGAGCACTGGATGATGGTCCTGCCCATTCCGGACGAAAAACTCTGGCGCTGGATGATCCCGGCATCTGCTCCGGCGGGCACAGCAAAACCACAGGACACACTACCCACAGGGAAAACAGAAGGGGGACATCATGGACTTTGATGCACTGTTCCAAACGCAACTGGACGCACTGAAGGAAGACGGCAACTACCGCATTTTTGCCGAACTGGAGCGCAAAGCGGGCGCCTTTCCGAAAGCGCGCTGCCATGACGAGGAGGCACCGGATCAGGTGACCGTCTGGTGTTCCAACGACTACCTCGGGATGGGCCAGCATCCGGATGTGATCGGCGCCATGAAAGACACCATTGATGCCTGTGGCGCAGGTGCCGGCGGCACCCGCAATATCTCGGGCACAAACCACAACCACAAACTGCTTGAGGCGGAACTCGCAGACCTGCACGGCAAGGAAAGCGCGCTGCTCTTTACCTCGGGCTATGTGTCCAACTGGGCCGCACTCAGCACCCTTGGCAGCCGCATCCCTGACGCTGTCATCCTGTCCGATGAACTGAACCACGCCTCCATGATCGAAGGTATCCGCCATTCCCGCGCCAACAAGGTGCTGTGGAAACACAATGACCCCGAAGACCTGGACCGCAAACTCTCTGCCCTGCCCGCGAATGCCCCCAAAATCGTGGCCTTTGAGAGTGTCTATTCCATGGACGGCGACATCTGCCCGATGCAGGAGATCGTCGAAGTCGCTGAAAAGCACGGCGCACTGACCTATCTCGATGAGGTGCATGCCGTTGGTCTCTATGGCCCGCGCGGCGGCGGCGTCAGCGAGCGCGAGGGCCTTGCAGACCGCATTACCCTGATCGAGGGCACCCTGGGCAAGGCCTACGGTGTCATGGGCGGCTATATCACGGGCTCTGAGGCGCTCTGCGACTTCATCCGGTCCTTCGCCTCCGGGTTTATCTTTACGACCGCCCTGCCCCCGGCTGTGGCGGCTGCAGCGCAAACGTCGATCCGGCACCTCAAGGCCTCCTCAACCGAGCGGAAGCTGCAGCGCGAACGCGTAGCCTATCTGCGCAAACGCCTGGACCAGGAAGGCATCCCGCATCTGAACAACCCCAGCCACATCATCCCCGTGATGATCAAGGATCCGGTCAAATGCCGGATGATCGCGGATTATCTGATGCAGCAGTACGGTATCTACGTGCAGCCCATCAACTATCCCACGGTCCCCAAGGGCACCGAGCGGCTGCGCTTTACGCCATCGCCGATGCACAGCATCGACGACATCGAACACCTGGTTCTGGCACTGAAGGAACTGTGGAAACAATGCGCGATCAGCCACGCAGTCGCCTGACGACCAGCCACAAAGGCGGGCCGGACGCATGGCGTCCGGCAGCCTCCCCACAATCCCGCTGAAAAATTTATTGACCTGACGCCCCGACTGCGCAGACTTCTGCCTGGGCGCCAGCCTGTATTTTAACACAAAGACAAAAGGGATTTTTATGCGGTCCATCATTTCATTTACGCTCATTGCTCTTGTAGCGGCTTGCAACACCACCACTGACCCGGCTCCCGGGGAGACCCCTGCTGCAACCGCAGCGGACCCGCTGATCGGAAAAACGCTGACCGGGCCGCAGGCAACATTCATCTTTAATGCTGACGGGACTGTTGGCGGCTCTTTCCGCGACAATCCGATCGTGGGCGTCTATACCGCCTCCGCAACGGAGGTCTGCAGCACCTACTCGGCACCCGCGAACTTTGCAGACCTCGGCGAAATCTGCAGTAAACCGGCGATCAGCGGCGATCAGGTTGTCTTTAACCGCCGTGACGGTTCGACTTCCCCGGCCTACACTATCGGCGGATAAGAAACGACACCTGCGCGCCGGGCGGTTCATCGAATGCCCGGACAGGGCCTGCCGGTCTGGCGCGCGGGGCCCGGCTGCAGATCTTCTCACAATTGTGACTGTTGACTCTCGCAAGTATCTCCTACGTTGTACGGCAACCAACGAAGGAGATACCGATGACACGCACTTTTGCAGCACTGATCGCGCTCAGCTTCGCAGCTCCCGCTTTTGCCGACGGCCACGGCGGCGATGCAGCAGCAGGCGAGAAAGAGTTCAACAAATGCAAATCCTGCCACATGATCGAATCCGACGCAGGCGAAACGATCGTGAAGGGCGGCAAAACAGGTCCGAACCTTTACGGTGTGATCGGCCGCACAGCGGGCACTGCGGATTTCAAATATGGCAAAGACCTCGTAGCAGCTGGCGAAGCTGGCCTCGTCTGGGACGAAGCAAACCTGGCGGAATACACCGCAGACCCACGGGCATTCCTGCGTGAATACCTGGGCGACAGCAAAGCCAAGTCCCGTATGGCGTTCAAACTGAAAAAGGGTGGCGCAGACGTCGCGGCCTATCTGGCGTCAGTCGGTGGCGGCGAAAGCTGATCTGCTGACATTATGGACGATGGCCGCTGCCCTCCTGGGGCGGCGGCTTTTTTATTATGGAAATACAGGCTTTTCATGAAACGGACATTCCTTCTCCTTCTGGTGGCACTTGCTGCGGGCACTGCCGCGCTGGCGCATCAGGGCGTCACAAATCCCGCGGTCATGGCCCGCATGCACGGTATGAGCGACATCGCAGGCCATATGAAGACACTGGGCACCATGGCAAAGGGCGAAACACCGTTTGACGCGGATGCTGCGCGTGCCGCCGCCGCAGGCATCTCCGACTATGCCGCCGAGATCCCTGCACTGTTCCGCGCGCCTGAGACGGACGCAAAATCCGAAGCATTGCCTGTGATATGGGATCGTTTTGATGACTTCGCCCGGCTGTCCACGGAGCTGGCGACAGTGGCAGACGGGCTGTCCCGGTCCATCTCCGGGCCGGATGACCTGCAACCGGCCCTGCGCGCTCTGGGCGGCAGCTGCCGGGACTGTCACCGCACCTACCGGCAGTGACACCTCCTCACAACGGTGTGTGACGGGTTGCACCGGCCCCATGGCGCCCCATCTCTTCAGCAACCAGACCAAAAGGAGAGACCCGATGCCCCTGACACGCCGCGCCTTTCTGATCACATCGGCCGCCATTCCGGCCGTGGCTGCCACAACAACACTGGTGCGCGCCGCAACGCCTCCGGTCTACATGGACCGCAACGGCACCGCGATCGATGGCTCTGATGCAGTGGCCTATTTCACCGAAGGCAAACCGGTCCGGGGCAATGCCGCCTTCACCCATGACTGGAACGGGGCCACCTGGCGCTTTGCCTCTGCCGCCAACCGAGACGCCTTTGCTGCAGACCCACAGGCCTACGCCCCTCAATACGGCGGTTACTGCGCATGGGCCGTCAGCGAAGGCTACACCGCCTCCACAGTGCCCGAGGCGTGGAAAATCGTCGACGGACGGTTGTTTCTGAATTACTCGCGCCGGTTCCAGCGCAAATGGGAACGGGATCAGGACGCACGAATCCGGGCGGGTGATGCAAACTGGCCCTCGGTGCTGAACGGCTGACCAGAACAGTCGCTCCGGGGCACGCCTGACGGACCGCTCCCGGCTGTCCGCAGGGTCTTCGAACCCTCACCGATTGTTCCCCGGGTCTGGCCTCTCGCCACAAGAGAAAATTTGTTGCCATATCCGAAACAATCAGCGGGTTTTCCCTGGCATTATGGCCAGATTGCAGAAATCTGACACAATTAGCGCAAATTGTTTGAAAAATTTTGCCGTCATTGCGATTATGCGGCATCGGACGGGGGGAACTCCGGATGCTGCGAGGGATATGTGCAGCGATGGACCGGCCGAATAGTTTAACAAACTGCTGCGGGAACTCACCCTGAACGGGACCCGCAACGTTACGAGGGGTGAAGTAACAATGAAGATGATAGCAATCGCGGCCGCTCTGGCCGCCTTGAGTGTGTCTGCGGTGTCAGCAGCAACAACAAAGATCGATTTCACAGCACCGGATTCACATTACTGGACATGGGGCGAAACCTTCGACTCCGAAGATGGTGAGCTGTCTGTTGATGTCACCGCGCACAGGTACAACAGTGACACCAAAGAGATCGGGTCGCGTATCTGGCTTGGTCAGTGGGAGGGCTATGGCCTTGGATCCTGCAGCTCGGCAAACCGCTATGGTTGCACCGACAACCACCGTGTTGACGGCTCGGTCAAAAACGATCTGATCAAGCTCAGTTTTGACCAGGACGTAACGCTGCATGAGATCGAATTTGGATCCTTCAGGTCGACCAATGTGCGCACAGTGATTGATCGCCGTTATGTTTGCGGCTGGTACGGTTGTTACTACAAGAACGTTTACGGCACCAAAACTCTGGTGGACAACTTTGATCTCTTTGCAGGCACCCCGCTGGAGTTCCTGTTTATGGACGATGTCCAAAGCACTCTGGCACTGGGTGAAAACGCTCCATCGGCCTCCATGTTCGGCATTGGCGCGCCTGCATGGGATGATGCTTTCAAAATCCTTTCTGTGACTGTGAAGGTAAACGAGGTTCCGTTGCCCGCCACAGGCCTGATGCTTCTTGCGGCGGTCGGCGGACTTGCCGCGCGCAAGGCACGTAAAAAGGCCTGATAGCTCATAATATCAAGGCAAAGGGCGGCTCTGACGAGCTGCCCTTTTTTCATTATTCCGCCGGGTTTTCAGAGCGTGCAGAACAAAGCCGAACGCATGTGAACCAGGGCCGCCAGCCAACTCGTCAGCACGGCGGCTATCGGCACCAGAGCGCCCCCCACCGCCTCCAGCCGCGGTCGTGCCAGGATCAGCAGGATCACAAGAACAACCGATCCGATCAGGAAAAGCCCTGCATTCACGGCCATGCCGCCGATGCCCAGCATGCAGGCGGGCCTGCCGGTCTGATCCACTGCCGTGAGGGCAAGCGCGGCCCCTGCCCCGGCCAGCTGAGCAAGAGCAATGCCGCCAGGCAGCCGCGCCGCACGCGGACGGTGCCGCATCGCTGACACGAGCCAGGCGGCCATCCAGGCCAGTGCTACCGCCCAGACCAGAGGCGGCATCGTCAGAACAAGAAAAGTCATCAGGTCACAATCCTGAGTTCGGAAACGTCGCTGTCCACATCCCGGCACGCCGTGAGCAGGCGCCGTTCGAGGTGTGTCTGCACATAGGCCGCATGAAAACGCGAGGGAGCCCGCAGCGTCAACCGGCCCCCTGCCCGCTCAACCCGTTCCAGCGCGGCAATCCACGAGGCATAAGTGCCCGCGTCCTCTGCGTGCAGGACCGCCCGGGCCAGCGCCCATTCCGTGCCTCCGGATACGTCGGGCGCAGGTACGTCCCCACGCACGGGTAAGGGCACCACAGCGGGCGTGTCCTGATGCCCCATGCGCAGTTCGAAATCAGGACCTACCGCAGCCCAGGTCGCTTCTGTATCAGCAAGAATACGATCAATCCCGAGACTGTATTCCGTGACTCTGCCCCGCGCGCCCTGGCGGCGCACACAGAGCCACCCCCGCGCCCGCAACAGGGACATCTCACGTTTGACGGTGCGTTCATCCACCGACCACAGTCGCGCAATCTCGCGCTGCCCGACAGCCAGTTCGTCGCGGGCCCAGTTGTATCTCGCGGTGATCAGGGTCATCAGCCTCAGCACACGTCTCTGATCATGCTTTCCCTGCGACAGGGCCAGTGCCCCCATCGCAGTCAGCAGATCATACTTGCGTGCAGATGCCCCACGACCCACAGGTCTCTGGGAAAGCATATCCTGCCCTCAATTTCAGTGATGCATCGGCCGGTGAGCGGTCCGTGCTGCCTCGGGAACCGGGCTGGTTGTCCAGCCTCTGTGCCAGATCATGCCTGATCTCGCCGTTTTTCGCAAACGATGTCTGATTTGCGTCCGAAGCGCCGATTCTGTCAAGGCTTTGTGTGGAATTGCCGGATACCTGGACCTCATGAAAAAGAAAAATCCGGTTTATATGGTATTGGGTGACACTCATGATGTCCCCTATTTGATTGCTTTTGTCCCCCAATCTGCAGTGTGCTTGTGAAACCTGTCCCCCTAAATCCAGGCAATTGCCCTGGCAATTCATGGGCAGTTCATTTTGCGGAACAGAATCACCGGAACACCTGTTCCCCGGGGAAATCCGGTGTTTCGGGTGATGTCGGCTACATCCGCCGTTTTACGATATTCCCTTTTGCCTTTTTCGCCAAATCCGCGTAAATCTGGAAAAAACAAGAATTAGCGTCCCCGCGGGGACAACAGACAGCAGACAGGCCGCGCATGTTCACGCACAAAGATCTCGCACAGCTGCAGGCACAATCTCTCCGGATGCAGGGATTTATCCGCCAGCAGACCTACAGCCCACAGAACGAAAAGACGCTGCGCCGGTTCTCAAGCTGGGAAGTGGCCGAGCTGATTTTCCGGGTGAACCAGTCAACGATGCGCGGACGGCTGGCGGCGGACCCTACCCTGCCCCAGGGCACGGTCGAGGCCGACGGACGCCAGCACTGGTACAGCCTCGAAGAGATCAACGAGATGCGCAGGCGGCTGAAAGTGAACCGCAAATCGCTGATGCCCTACCGGCCAGCGGGCAAGCGCGCGATGCGGGCGGCCATCGCCAACTTCAAGGGCGGTGCGGGTAAATCCACCGTGGCGCTGCATTTCGCCCATGCCGCGGCCCTTGATGGCTACCGGGTGCTCTGTGTTGACTTTGATCCGCAGGCCACGCTCAGCCACTCCATGGGGCTCAGCGACGTGGCGGAGGAGTACACCGTCTGGGGTATCATGGCACGCGATCTGGCCGCCGAGACGGAGCGCATGAACCGCAGCGCCCAGGGCGCCGAGAGCGGCACCGCCCTGCCCCAGCGCCGACTGCCGTCCAGCATCACGGATATGGGTCTGGGCGACCTGCGGACAACGGATTTCATCAAGCCGACGAACTGGCCGACGATTGATATCGTGCCTTCCTGCGCCAATGCGGCCTTTGTCGAATTTGCCAGCGCACAGTACCGGCACCTCAATCCCGAATGGTCGTTTTTTGCCGCCGTGTCGCGCTTTCTCGACCAGCTGCCAGCGGACGCCTATGATCTGGTGCTGTTCGACTGCCCGCCCGCGATTGGCTATCAGTCGATGAACGCGGTTTTTGCAGCCGACATGCTCTACATCCCCTCTGGACCCGGTTACTGGGAATACGATTCCACCACGTCATTCATCGGTCAGCTGGCCGAGGCGCTGGAGGATCTGAGCCGGTTTTCCGGACTTGTCCCCGCGGGGACAATGAACCTGCCCAAAACCTTTCTGGATCTGCGCTTCCTGCTCACACGCTTTGAGCCCAACAACGATCTGCACCGCGCGATGCAGCAGGCCTTTGTCAAAGTCTGGGGTGATAGGGTTGCAGAACACCCGATCGAAATGACGCGTGCCGTCGAGCAGTCGGGGCGTTTTCTGTCCTCGATCTACGAGATCGATTATCGCGATATGACCCGCGAAACCTGGCGGCGTGCCCGCGCCTCTTTTGACCAGGCCTATGCGGAATTCCGAACCCACCTTTGTACGGCCTGGGATCAGCTGGAGGATGAGCAATGAGCAAGCGGCGTGTCTTTGACATCGACTTTGACGAGGCGTCTGTCCCCGCGGGGACAGAGGATGAAGCCCCTGCCCGGCGCGGCCCGATGGCGGCGGCAATCTCCGAGAACGCAGAGGCGCTCAGCGCCCGCCAGTCTGCCGAGGCTGACATCCGGGCCGAAAATGACCGGCTGGCACATGAATACGTGGCGCTCAAAAAGAATGGTCAGATTCTTGACAGGATCGATCCTGCGCAGATCAGTGCCTCCAAACTGGTGCGCGACCGTGCCGCCGGGCGTGACCCGGAGCTGGAAGAGCTCAAGGCGTCGATCCGCGCGGTTGGTCTGTCGAATCCGATCCATGTTGAGGAGGTCGGGGATGGTTACGAACTGATCCAGGGTTTCCGGCGACTAAGCGCCTGGCGCGAGCTGCAGGCGGAAACCGGCGATGCCAGATATGCCACAATCCCCGCGACGCTTCAGGCGCGGGGTGCGCAGCTGGATCACCTTTACCGGCGGATGGTCGATGAAAACCTGGTGCGCCGCGATATTTCTTTTGCCGAGATGGCGCAGCTGGCCATGTCCTACGCCGAACGTGGTGGGCATACGGTGACCGATGCGATTGAAACGCTCTATGCCTCTGCGGGTCGTCAGAAGCGGAACTATATCGGTCATTTCGTGCGCCTTCTGGCGGCGCTTGGTGACGCGCTGAAGTTTCCTGAAAGCATTCCCCGGGCGACAGGTCTGAGCCTTGTGAAGCTGCTGGAGGCGAACCCGCGGTTCGCAGGCCAGGTCCGTGCGGTGCTGGACAGCCAGCCGGACCGGGATGCGCCCACCGAGGTGAGCCTGTTGCGTGGCGCCGTGGCCGGGGCCGCAAAGGCGCAGCCAAAGCCAGGCAAAGCTGTTGCACCACGCTCAACCGCGCGTACGACGATCCGGCTCAACCGGCCCGAAGGTGTTGCAAAGTGCACGGCGTCGGCAGGTAAGTTCGAGGTGCTGCTGGATCATGATTTCGGCACCGTTGACCCGCGCCGCCTGGAGCTTGCCGCGCGGGCATTTCTCGACAGCCTCAAAGACTAGTTCTCCAGAAAATCCAGGATATGACGGGCGACCCGTTCCGGGTCTTCCTCATGGGCAAGGTGACCCACGTCCTTCAGCAGGACAAAGGCCGCGCCGGGGATCTGTTGTGCGGCCTTCTGTGACACATCAGGAGGCACTGTTTTGTCCCGTTCACCGGCGATCAGCAAGGTGCGTGCAGTGAGGTCTGGCAGGCTTTTCAGCAAGCTGTCCAGCTCCCATTGCGCCATCATCAGCAGCGTCGCGTCTGCATGGTCGCGGTCAGCCACCAGCCGCCGGTACAGATCAATCCCGTAAGAGTCTAACTCAGAGCCTGTACCGCGGATCAGAGCGTTGACACGCGTGGGCGTGCCCGACGTGGCAGAGAACACGCGCGCCGTAAAGGGAACCGCTGCAAGCAGCTTTGCGAGCACCGGAAACAAGACCCCGGCAAGGCCCTGAAACGTGTCCAGTGCTGCATTGATACCGATGATGGCCGGTGGGTGTCCCCGCGGGGACAGCAGGCTGCCGGACAGGCGCAGAGCCAGCGCACCGCCGGCGGAATGACCGATGATGGCCTCCGGCTGCCAGCCCTCGTGCGCACAGAGCGCCAACACATCCTCTGCCATCGCGTCGAGCCCGCAGCGATGCCTCGCACCCAGCTGCGTAAACCCCTGACCTGGCAGATCGATGGCGACCACGTGAAAGGACGCGGCAAGGATCGGGATCAGTGCGCGGAAGGAATGTGTGCTGCCACCGGCGCCATGCAGCAGCAGGATCAGCGGGCCGGTGCCGGTCTCCTGGACGTGCCAGCGGTGCGGCCGCGACATCACCTGCCGTGAGATGCCCGGGTGGGGCCAGTCATCTGGTGGGGGCCATTGCACGGCCTCAGCCGTCCAGAGCGGCGCTCACAGCGCCTGTGAGGCGTTTTGCGTCTGCGCGGGGCAGGGCGAGGTATGGAGCGTCCAGGCGCGCTGAGAGGGCTTTGAGGGCGTCCTGAGGCCGTGTCGACATGTCGATAACCAGCGCGCCGATGCCCTGAACACGCAAAACGTCAGCAAACTGCTCGGTGTCTCTGGCTGCCGCAGCCCGGTCCGGGGTGCCATCAAGTGCCACGTTTGCGCGTCCGTCGGTCAGCACGACAACGGTTGGAGTAAGGCCGCGGGCCCGGCTTTGCGTGGCAAGGGCGGCTGCCTGCTCCAGCCCTGCTGCCAGAGGCGTGCCACCGCCGCCGGGCAGGCTTGCGAGCCGTCGCTTGGTCTGGACCAGCGAGCGGGTTGGCGGCAGCAAAAGTTCCGCGCCCGTGCCACGAAAGGCGATCAGGGCCACGTGGTCCCGCGCGGCATACGCCTGGGCCAGCAACATCTCCACCGCGCCCTTGGCCTCGTTCAGGCGTGACACGGCGGCGGAGCCCGAGGCGTCGACTGTGAAGATCAGCAGGCGGTCGGACTGCTCCTCGAAGCGCTTGAGGCGGATGTCCGCAGGGCGGATCAGAAGCCCCTTTCTGTCCGGTTGCGCGCGGCGGCGCAACGGCTGCCACGGCGCCGCGGCCCGAAGGGTGGCGACAAGATCAATGCGCGACGTGCCATCAAGCCGTCCGGGGCGGGAGGGCAGGGGACGTCCGCGCCGGTTGCCCTTGCGCGCCTTGCCTGCGCCTGCACCACCCGAACACGGGGCTGTCCCCGCGGGGACAAGACCGGCCAGCAGATCAGCGGGCAGCAGCGCCTGCACGGCGTCCACGAGGATATCGCCGTCCGGCAGGCTGTCGGTATTGCCGGGATCGCCGTCAGTGTCCTGTGGCTTATCCGGTGGCGGAGGGGCAGGGGGCTCGTCGGCTGCGTCGGTTTCTTCCGGCACGCAGGTAGCGCGATGCGGGAATACCAGCATGGCGGCGGCTTCAATGTCCGCATCGGTAACCGCCATCCTGCCGTGAAACCCTGCGTGCGCCCGGGCCACCCGCAGCGCCATCAGCGGCGCGCGCAGGCTGTTGATCCCGAAGCGTGCGGCCAGCAGTGTCAGTGCCTCGCCCGTGCCATCCGGGACAGTCACAACAGAGGGGTCAGTGGTCGTTGTCCCCGCGGGGACAGGCGCCCAGTCCATGGGCATCCGGCCCTCGGGCGCGAAGCGGAACGGCAGGCGCTCCGAGAGGCTCGCGGGCAGCGTTTCGTCCGGTTCGGCACCCTCGTCGAGCGCCAGAATGCAGTGCCCGGCATCCATATCCAGCTGCTGCGCCAGCCGCGCGGCCAGCCCGGCAGAGCAACGTTCCGCCATCGTCAGGATGGCTGTACAAGAGCTATGAAAAAATCCTGAATTTTCAATTAGTTGACTCGACTCAAGCGTCGCGCTGAGGTCAATGCCGCCAAACAGCTGTTCATCGGTTATGCCGGGATGTATGCGCCTTGCCTGGAGGTCTTTCAGCCCGTCGAGAACCCGGTCCCGCGCGGGGCCTGCACGCATCCGGATATGCGCGCCGCCCAGACGCTGTGGATCGAACAGCAGCAGACCCGCGCCGAGTGCGGCAAGGTGCCAGCTGTCGGCCTTGCCGCTCACCCCAGCACGTCCCCGACGATGCGTCTGACCCGCTCGCCGGAGCCGGCTTCATCCAGTGGGTCGCGGCGCAGGCGGTGGGACAGGGCGGACGGAGCGATTTCGCGCAGATGATCGCGTTTGAGCTTGCGCGCGCCCTGCCAGGCGGCGAGCGCGCGGGCGGTGCGCAGCAGCGTCAGCTCACCACGTAATCCGTCGGAGCCAAGGGCGATACACAGTTCGGCGCAATCGGTCAGGATGTCGTCCGGGGTCTGGATTTTCGCCAGCCGTTTGCGCGCCTTGAGGATCGTGTCCCGCACCTCTGCGTCGCGGGCGGACCAGGTTTCCATGAACCCGCCCGGATCAGTCTCGAAAGCGTCGCGCCGTCGGATCACTTCCACCCGTTCTGCTGCATCAGACGGTGAGCGGACCTCCACCGACAGGCCGAACCGGTCGAGCAGTTGCGGGCGCAGTTCGCCCTCTTCCGGGTTGCCCGATCCGACCAGCACAAACCGTGCAGGGTGCCGGATCGACAGCCCCTCGCGTTCGACGACATTCTCGCCCGACTGAGCTACATCCAGCAGCAGATCCACGATGTGATCCTCCAGCAGATTGACCTCATCAATGTAGAGGTAGCCGCGGTTGGCCCGGGCCAGAAGTCCCGGTTCAAAGGCCTTCTCTCCGCGTGTCA
This sequence comes from Roseobacter phycocola, assembly GCF_042055075.2. Taxonomy (GTDB): domain Bacteria; phylum Pseudomonadota; class Alphaproteobacteria; order Rhodobacterales; family Rhodobacteraceae; genus Roseobacter. The sequence goes on from NZ_CP194012.1 coordinate 78,119, forward strand.
GGGCCCGTTCGATATCAAGCGCTCCGACCACGCGGTCCTCTGTTGCTCCAAGCGGCAGGTCGATGACCGGGGTGGGTCGGGTTACAAGCTTTTTCGAGCCTAATTCAGCCCAGTCGGGGCATTCTGCGACCTTTGGCGCATTCACGGGGCAGCCTTCGACCATCCGGATGGGTGGCAGCAGGGCTGCGAGGGCGCGCACGGCCGTAGACTTGCCGGTGCCGCGGTCTCCGAACACCAGCACGCCGCCAATACCGGGATCGACCGCGGTGAGGATCATGGCCTGTTTCATCTCGTGCTGGCCGACGATGGCCGAGAAAGGGAAGGGGGTCTTCATACGGGAATTTCCAGATGTTTCAGGGGGCTGGAGCCGCCCCAGGTGCCGGTATCGCCCAGAATGGCGAACCGTGCGTAGAGTTCTTCGGAGAACCAGTTGCCGTCACGCACCGCGCGGATGGCGGCGGCGTGTGGCCCGTTTGTCCGGGCGAAGGCGGCCATGCTGGTGGCGTCCGGCCAGATGGAGAACGTGACCTGATGCAGCAGGGGCACCTCTCCGATGCCGATTTTGAAGGCAACATTCCGGTCAGAGCCGATCATCCGGCTGATATCGGGCACGCGTTGCCAGAACTTCATTGCGATTGAGGGCCTGATTGTCGCCCGGGTCAGCGCGGCCAGCGGCCCGGATGGCGTCCGGCCGGTCGGTGAAAAGGGCTCCGTCCCGGACCAGCGTCCGCGTGAAGTGCTCGTTTCCAGAATCACCGTCCAGCTTTCGGTGGCGCGGTTGTGGTACCGGCGGAAAACCGCAGCCTTGCTGGTCTGCTGCCGCGCCGTTTCTGCGTCGGGCCAGCTGGCGAGAATGGCGTAAACGGCGGTGTTTGGCACGGGGGTGAACCCCTCACCGGTCCCGGAGCCGCAGAGTTTCCAGAACCCGATCTGCGGCACTTTTGGCAGGGCAAAACGGGCCGCACCCATCATCCCCAGAGCCCACGCGCGCGCAACCGGTCCCGCAAAGCGGAAAAAGCTCAGTGTGACGATCGGAGTGTCCTTCATGGCGCGCGCTGGTCTCAAAAGTGTCAACTAAGTCTGACACGCAATTGCGCAAATGGGAAGAACACAATTGTAAATCAAACTGGACACATTTACTGTATGCAGGTGATGACACGTGTTGATCCCATCGAATCTGTTACCACCGACACCGGACGCTGTGACCGGGCGATCGTTATTGGCGCAGGTCTGGGCGGTCTTGCGGCGGCCATGCGTCTGGGCGCGCGGGGCTACCGGGTGACGGTGATCGACCGGCTGGACGTGCCGGGCGGGCGCGGTTCAGCCATATGGCAGGACGGGCACCGGTTTGACCTCGGCCCCACGATTGTCACCGTGCCGCAGCTTTACCGTGAGCTCTGGGCAGCCTGCGGGCGGGATTTTGACGCTGACGTCACGCTGAAGCCGCTTGATCCTTTTTACGAGATCCGCTGGCCGGACGGCGCAACGTTTACGGCGTCTCAGGACACAGACCGGATGCGCGAAGAGGTGGCACGGCTTTCGCCCTCAGATGTGCCCGGGTTCGAACGTTTTCTGGAAGACAGCGCACGTCGGTACTGGTTCGGGTTCGAGGATCTGGGCCGCCGGTCGATGCACCAGCTGTGGGAACTGATCAAAGTGCTGCCGACCTTTGCGCGTCTGCGTGCGGACCGGTCGGTCTATGCCCATGCCGCGTCCCGCGTGAAGGACGAAAAGCTGCGCATGGCGCTGAGTTTCCATCCGCTTTTCATTGGCGGTGACCCGCTGCACGTGACGTCGATGTATATCCTTGTGGCCTATCTCGAAAAGGAATTCGGCGTCCATTATGCGATGGGCGGGCTTGCCGGTATGGCGCAGGCCATGGCCAATGTGATCGAAGGGCAGGGCGGTACGCTGCTGATGGACACAGAGGTTGATGAGATCGTTCTGCGCGACGGAGCGGTGAGCGGCGTGCGTCTCAGCAGCGGGCTGGAGATGGGTGCGGATATCGTGGTGTCGAATGCGGATTCAGGACACACCTACAATCATCTTTTGCGCAACCACCGGCGCCGTCGCTGGACACCGGCACGGCTGGCGCGGACGCGGTATTCCATGTCTCTGTTTGTCTGGTATTTCGGGACAAAAGGCACGCAGCAGGAGTGGCCGGATGTCGGACATCACACCATCCTGAATGGCCCGCGCTACAAAGGCCTGCTGCGGGACATCTTCATCAAAGGCAAGCTCTGCGACGACATGAGCCTGTATATCCACCGGCCTTCAGTGACGGACCCGTCGGTCGCCCCGGAGGGCGACGATACCTTCTACGTGCTCAGTCCGGTGCCGCATCTGGGTCACGACAATGGTGTGGACTGGTCCGTGGAGGAACCGAAGTACCGCGAAAAGATGCTGCAGGTGCTGGAACAGCAGGTGATGCCGGGGCTGCGCGACCGGATCAGTACCGAGGTGATCTTTACGCCCGAGACGTTCCGCGACCGTTATCTGAGCCCGTTTGGTGCTGGATTCTCCATCGAGCCGCGCATTCTGCAGAGCGCATGGTTCCGGCCGCACAACGTGTCCGAGGAAGCGAAGGGGCTGTACCTGGTCGGAGCGGGGACCCATCCGGGGGCTGGTGTGCCCGGCGTGATCTCCACGGCGGAGGTTCTGGACCGTCTGGTGCCCGATCCGCAGGGGGTCAGATCATGAGCGCCCGCCGGTCCAGTGCGATCGCGCCGGATGACATGGCGCATTGCCGGGAGGCGATACGGCATGGGTCTTTGTCCTTTCATGCCGCGTCAAAGCTGTTGCCCGCACATGTGCGCGACCCGGCGCTGGCGCTTTATGCATTCTGCCGGCTGGCCGACGACGAGGTTGATCTTAAAGCGGATAAGGTCGGGTCGGTGCTGCGCCTGCGTGACAGGCTGGATGCGGTCTATGCCGGACGTCCGGAAAACGCACCGACAGACCGCGCTTTTGCTGCGATGACGGAACAGTTTGAAATGCCCCGGGCGCTGCCGGATGCGCTGCTGGAGGGGCTGGCCTGGGATGCCGATGCCCGGCGGTATGAGACCCTGTCCGGGGTTATGGATTATTCTGCGCGTGTGGCGTCCGCTGTGGGGGCCATGATGTGCGTGCTGATGGGCACGCGCGATGCCGATGCCCTGGCACGCGCCTGCGATCTGGGCGTCGCGATGCAGCTGACAAACATTGCGCGCGATGTGGGCGAAGACGCGCTGGAGCGGCGGATTTACCTGCCGCTGGAGTGGCTGGAGGAGGCCGGGATCGACCCGGAAACCTTTGTCAGTGATCCGCGACCGACCAAGGCGGTACGCATGATGGTCCGCCGCCTGGTGATGGAGGCCAATCGTCTCTACATGCGGTCTGAGGCCGGGGTTGGTGCCCTGCCGCGCAGTTGCCGGCCCGGGATCTACGCGGCGCGGTTCATTTATGCCGGTATCGGCGGGCAGCTGCGGCAGATGGGCTACGATTCCATTTCCGCCCGCGCCCGCACGTCGAAATGGCAGAAGATCGGCTGGCTGGGCCAGTCGGTGCTGCTGAGCGGTGCCAGCATGGTCATGCCACGGTCTGCCGTGCTTTATGCAAAGCCGCTGCAAGAGGTGCAGTTCCTGGTAGATGCGGCGGCGCGCGGCGGGCCTGTGGCCTCGCGCAGTGATGCGCTGATTTCGGTGCTGAGCACGCTTGAGCAGCACCGCCGCAATGAACGCGCGCGCCTGACCGGGCGGCGCACGGGAGTGACATAACCGCTATGTTCTGGCTGTTGTTCTCTGTCTTTCTGGTGGCCTGTCTCGGGGCAGGGGCTACAGGCGGTCTGTTTCCGCCGGGACCCTGGTACAGGGCGCTGAACAAACCCTGGTTCACGCCGCCGGACTGGGTGTTTCCGGTGACATGGCTGGTGCTTTACATCTGCATGGCGACGGCAGGGGCAAGGGTTGCGATGGCAGAAGGAGCCGGTCTGGCGCTGGCGCTCTGGGCGCTGCAGATCGCGTTCAATGGGCTCTGGACACCGGTGTTCTTTGGCCTGCGCAATATCCGGCTGGGCATGGCCGTGGTCTCTTTTCTCTGGCTCACGGTTTTCTTTGCTATGGTGGCGCACTGGCAGGTGGACACGCTCGCCGGGGTTCTCTTTGTGCCCTACCTGGTGTGGGTGACGATTGCCGCCGCGCTGAACGCCGGGGTCTGGCGCATGAACCCGGATGCCGCGCGCAATCCGCCTGACATCGCATCCTGAACCCGTCCTGCGGGTTGTTGTCTGGCCAAATGGGTTTTCCGGTCCGGGACCTCAGATCAGAGACCGCAGCCGCCCTTCCCAGTCTGCTGCCGTACCGCCGGCTTTGCCCATGGCCTGCTTGCCGAAATAGAGATGCAGGATCAGATCGGCGGTCTCCTGCAGGTCGCGGTCTGTGGTGTTCTGCCGGTACTGCTGCAGCACGGACAGAATCGCCTCGCGCAGCCGATCCGCCATGGCCTGAACCTTTCGGGCTGCCCTGGGGTGGTCCGGACCCATTTCGACCATGGCATTGCAGATAAAGCAGCCACGCCGGTCGGTATCGTTGCCCTGAAACAGCGGCATGAGACAGGCAACCGCGGTCGGCTCGTTGCAGCGGCCCAGCATCTCTACTGTCCTGCTGACAACGGCCTCGTCGTAGCAGTCCAGGGCCTCAAGATATGTCGCTTCCTTGTCGCCGAATGCCTGGTAGAAACTGCCGCGCGTCATTTCCATCGCCGCCAGCAGATCCGGCAGAGTGGTTGCCCGGTATCCCTTTTGCCAAAAGATATTCATGGCACCCTGCAAGGCGTCTTCGTAGTTAAATTCGCGGGGTCGGGCCATGCCTGTTCCTCAGAAAATCTGATTTTCGTACATAAAAATAGAGCCTGCGTCACCTCACGCAAGGCTCACATTTAGTTGTTTTGTACTATTTGGTCTTAAACGGTATTTCTCTGGGTGTCCCTCACAGACGGGACCTGAACTCCACGACCGGCATTACCCACGCCCCGCACTCAGAAAGGAAGACAATGAACATCATCAAATCCGCAGGCCTCGCCGCCGCCGTAACCCTGGCCGTTGCCACAACCGCACTGGCCGCGGGACCCGAACTGAATGCATCTTCCACAGGTCTCGCGCTGCAGGGATATGACCCTGTTGCCTATTTCACCCAGGGTGAAGCGACCAAAGGCAGCTACAAGATCACCACGATCCACAACGACGCGACATACTGGTTCTCCAGCGAAGAGCACAAAGCCACTTTTGAGGCGAACCCGGATGCCTATGTGCCTGAATATGGCGGCTACTGCGCATTCGGCGCGGCCATGGGTTTCAAATTCGACGGCGACCCGCACCACTGGAAAATCGTTGACGGAGAGCTGTATCTGAACCTGTCGAAAGACATTCAGGAGCGTTGGTCGACAGACATTCCGGGCTTTATCCAGCAAGCGGATAACAACTGGGAAACCATCGAAGACGCGACACCTGCATCGCTGCAGCAATAACCAATCCGTATAGCGCAGGGACTGTCGAAATCTCCGCCTGCGCTGTACCGGCGGCACTGCACCTGGCCCACGAATGTGACAGTGCCGCCATTTTGCTTCACCGGATGACGGTGCCGGCGTCCGTCTGCTGCTTTTCGGCGACACGCCCGACCGGTATTGTCCCTGTCCTTCAGGCCCAGTTCCAGTTTCTGCGTCTTGGTACCCGCACCGCCAGCATCGGTTTGAGAAGCGGGGAGCGGAAGCGCCGCAGGTCCAGCGCTTCATGCACGCCGGTGGTCCGTTCTCCGTCGAGCACCGTTTCCACTGCAGAGCGCGAATAAAACGGAGCATCCAGCATATTCAGTTTCTGTCTTGCGCGCGCCCCGGCGTCAGCCCGGGTTTCGCGGGCGACGGCCCAGAGACTGCGGCGCATGCGCGCTTTGGGGGGCAGGGGGATCGCTGCGGCCTGACCCTGGTGATCGAAACGGAAACCGGCGGCCAGTTCTGACCCGTCCAGCCGGGTGGCGTCATAAAAACAGGTCGCCCCTCGCGACGTGGGATAGCGGCCCCAGGTCCAGTAGCTGAAGTCCTCTTCCAGCGCGCGGGTCCCGAAATTGGCATCGAAATAGCCTTCGCCCTGCCACTGCCAGCCGGGTCTGTCGATGTTCACCTCGATGCGTGAACAGGGCGCAAAGGGGCGCCAGATATGCGCACCGTCCGGTGTCAGCGGCAGTTCAACCGAAGTTACCGCAGACGGGGTCACGGTGATGGTGCCGCGAATACGGCTGATGATAGGCGGGCCGGACACTTCGTCGATGTCGATCACAAGCCTGCCCTGATCCCAGCGCATCATCGAAGGGCCGACCTGAAACCGGCTGCCGGTCTGGCGCAGGGCGTTTTCACCGCGATCCGTCATGGTGAACCGCCCGCCGGGCCCATAGGTTGCCACATTGATACAGACGTGATTCTGCGGGTTTTTCCGCCCCGACCAGCGGTACCAGGGCGAGAAGACTGAGCCGATAAAACCGATGACCGAGACCGCGCGTTTGCCGCAGTCGCTCAGACCGTCGACGTACCACCAGGCATAGCCGTTGGGCGCGACGGGGATGTCAAAGTTTGGTCGCTTAAGATCGCCGCGGCCGCGTGCCGGGCGGAGAGTGTCGCCATGGGCACACCGGCACCCGGGTGCGTGCCGCCCCCCGCCAGCCAGAGCCCCGGGACAGATGTCTGTGCTGTCGGGCGTTTCAGCGCGGCGGTCATGCCGTGCGGGGTCTGGCCGTAGAGCGCGCCCAGCGTGTCCGGAAACAGCCTGGCGAAGGTCTGTGGTGTCGTAACTGTCGTCACTGCCGGTTCCGGGCTGAAAGTCAGGCCGAAACCCGCCATCTTCTGCATGATCTGATGATGCCATTGGTCGAGGTCCTCGGGAATGCCGAATGTGTCTGTTGCCGGGGCGTTTGTGATGATCTCAAAACGTTCCGTTGTGGGGGGCGCTGTGCCCTGGCCGCGGTCGCAGGCGCACAGGTAGAGTGTGGGGTCGCGTGGAACCCGGCCTGCCTCGAGGTCCAGAAACTCCGCGTCCGGATCGGCGTCAAAAAAGACGTTGTGATGCGCGAGTGCCGGTCCATCGGGGCGTGCCGCAAAGCTGTAAACCCGTGCCGAGAAAGAGCGGGGCAGGCTGGCTGTCTGTGGTGCGACCTGCTGCAGGTCACGGCCCAGCCTGCCGGTGGCCAGTGAGCGCGGGTCCCCGGCATAGACCACGGTGTCCGCATCAAGAAAGGCCCCGCAGGACAGCGTTACGCCGTTTACCCGGCCGCCTTTCAGGCAGATCTCTTTCACATCCTCTCCCAGGCGGATGTCTGCGCCTTTGCGCCGGGCAAGGGTGGCCACGGCTTCGGCCAGGTGGTGCATGCCGCCCTCGACGACCCAGACGCCGGCAGCTTCGGCTTGCCAGATCAGGGAAAGGATCGCCGGGCTCAGGTGCGGCGCGCCGCCCACATAGGTGGCATAGCGACCGAAAAGCTGTGCGAGGCGCGGATCAGAAAACTGCCGGGTCAGCGCGGTGCGCAGAGAAGACAGGGGCGACATCGCCCGGATCAGGTCTGGCTGGTGCAGAACATGTGGCACCAGTTCCGAAAGGCGGGGTTTTGCCGCCTGCATCATCGGCGCATCGAAGGCCTGAAACAGCCGCGCGGTCCGGGCATTGAAAGCGCGGAATTCTTCAGCCGCCTTTGGTCCTGCAAATCCGTCAATGGCAGCAGCACTTTTCTGCGGGTCCTCAAAGAGATCCAGCGTGCTGCCGTCGGGCCAGAAATGGCGCGCGAGGGTTGTTTGCCGGTGCAGGGTCACGTGATCTTCGAGCCGCGCCCCTGCAGCGTCAAAAAGGTCGTCAAAAACGTGTCGCATGGTCAGCACTGTTGGTCCGGCGGCAACCGGCCCTGCATCGCTGGGCAGGGTTCTGATCTTGCCGCCTGCGTGACCGTGACGTTCCAGCAGGGTGACCGCCATACCGCCCGCCGCAAGCCGCAGCGTGGCCGCAAGACCGGCAATGCCGGCGCCGACGACGATGGCGCGCGGGCGGTCCGGCAGCAGAGGGGCGGTTTGAAGGTGCATAGGGGATTGTTGACTCACTGAGCCAAACTGTCCAGTATGATTTACACTTTAGTGTCGTAATTAAATGACACATAAGGTCAGAAGGAGTTTCCGATGGGCATGAATGCGCGGATCGAGGCGGCAATTGCACAGTCAGTGGCCGTGGGTCAGGGCAGGGGGGCCGTTCCGCCCCGGCTGGCCTCAGCACTGGGCTATGCGACAGAACCCGGTGGCGCGCGGATCAGGCCCACGATCTGTATGTCGGTTGCAATGGCCTGCGGAGACGACCGCCCGGCTCTGTCGGATGCGGCAGCCTCGGCGCTCGAACTGATACACTGTGCCAGCCTCGTGCATGATGATCTGCCCTGTTTCGATGATGCGGATATCCGGCGCGGCAAACCGTCTGTGCACAAAGCCTATTCCGAACCGCTGGCCGTTCTGACAGGTGACAGCCTGATCGTGCTGGCCTTTGAAATTCTTGCGCGCCAGTCCGGCGCAGCACCCGACCGCGTGGCGCAGCTGATCATGACCCTGGCGCAGCGTACCGGTATGCCGGGCGGGATCTGCGCGGGTCAGGGCTGGGAAAGTGAGGCAGATATTGACCTGTCCGCCTATCACCAGGCCAAAACCGGCGCATTGTTTATCGCCGCCACGCAGATGGGTGCGATTTCCGCAGGCCAGGATGCAGAGCCCTGGTTTGAACTGGGCGCCCGCATCGGTGAGGCGTTCCAGGTGGCGGACGATCTGCGCGACGCGCTTTATGATGCGGAGACCCTGGGCAAACCGGCGGGCCAGGATGATCTGCACGGGCGGCCCAATGCGGTCACGCTGCTGGGTGTACAGGGTGCGATCTCCCGGCTGCGTGACATTCTTGGCGGTGCCATCGCATCGATCCCGTCCTGTCCGGGCGAAGCGCAGCTGGCAGAGATGGTGCGTAAATACGCCGAACGTCTGACACCGGTGGCACCGGCAACGGCGACGGCACGTTCCGGCAATGTCTGATCTGAGCGCACAGCTTCCCGGGTGGCGCGGGGGCTGGCTGAACCGGCTGGTTGCACGCCCCGGGTTTCAGAGCTGGGCCAGCCGCTTTCCCCTGACACGGGGCCAGGCGCGGCGGGATGGGGCGGTGCTCTTCGATATCGTCCAGGGATTCGTTCAGAGCCAGGTTCTGATGGCAGTCGTTGAACTGGACCTGTTGCGGCGGCTGCGCGGCGGTCCGCTGACAGCGGAACGTCTGGGCCTCGCAACCGATGTCCCGCACGACCGGATGGAAATTCTGCTGCGCGGTGCCGCAGCGCTGAAACTGTTGCGGCGCGACCGGGCGGGCCGGTACCACCTTGCGCGGAAGGGTGCGGCGCTGATGGGCGTGCCTGGGCTCGAGGCGATGATCCGGCACCATCGCGCATTCTATGCCGACCTGGCCGACCCGGTGGCTTTGCTGCGGGGGCCCGATCAGACGGAACTGTCGGAGTTCTGGCCCTATGTATTCGGCGCACGGGGTCAGATTGATCCGGCGGTGGCCGAGACCTACTCGGATCTGATGGCTCAGAGCCAGCGGCTTGTCGCAGAGGACACGTTGCGCGCCGTCTCCCTGAAAGGTGTTACGCGGCTTCTCGATATCGGCGGAGGTACCGGCGCGTTTCTCGAAGCCGCTGGTAAGGCCTGGCCCGGAATGGAACTGGGGCTTTTTGATCTGCCACAGGTCACGCCCGGAGCTGTTGCGCGGTTCGAAGCAGCAGGGATGGCGGATCGTGTCACCCTGCATCCGGGGTCGTTCCGGGATGATCCTTTGCCCGAGGGTGCTGATGCGATTTCGCTGATCCGCGTGCTCTATGATCACGCAGACGCGACGGTCGAAGCCTTGCTTGCCGCAGTTTATGACGCGCTGCCCGCGGGGGGCCGGCTGATCATATCAGAGCCTATGGGGGGTGACCGTGCCCCCGACAGAGCCGGCGATGTCTACTTCGCTTTTTATACGCTGGCGATGCAAACCGGCCGGACACGTACCCCCGGTGAGATAAGAGCGCTGTGCGAGGCGGCAGGATTCACCGGTATTCAGAGCCCGTCCCCGGCGCGGGCATATGTCACGCGCACCCTGATGGCGGTGAAGCCTGACAACTGATCGGCGCATGTGTCCATTTTAATTGACAGTTGAGTATGTAAGCTTAAACTGACAATTGTGACTGATCGTGATCATGAGTCTTTGATCCAGATCAGTTCCCACGGAAGAGACGATGGAGAGAACATTGGAAACCACCGCCGTTCTGCTGAAGGGTCCGCGTGATCTGGATGTCGACAGCCTGGCGCTGACGGCGCCCGGAGCGGATGATCTGGTGGTTGATATCTCCCACTCCGGAATTTCCACAGGTACGGAAAAACTCTTCTGGTCAGGGCAGATGCCGCCTTTTCCGGGCATGGGCTATCCGCTGGTGCCCGGTTACGAAGCCGTTGGTGAGGTCGTCGAGGCGTCGCCTGCGTCAGGCTATCGCGCCGGCGACCGGGTCTTTGTGCCGGGGGCAAACTGCTATGACGGTGCCTTTGGGCTTTTCGGTGGTGCCGCGGCCCGCGTAGTGACCGCGCCGGACCGGGTTACGCGAATCGATTCGACGCTTGGCCCGGCAGGGGCGCTGCTGGCGCTGGCGGCGACGGCGCGCCATTCGATGGCGGGGCTGAACAAATCCGTGCCGGACCTGATTGTGGGCCACGGCGTGCTGGGACGTTTGCTGGCCCGGCTGACAATTGCAGCAGGTGCTCCGGCGCCGATGGTCTGGGAAACCGACCCTGACCGCCGCAGTGGTGCGGAGGGCTATGAGGTCATCGACCCGGCCGAAGATCCGCGGCGCGATTACATGTCCGTCTACGATGCCTCCGGCAGTGTCGGTGTGCTGAATGAACTGGTCGCCCGGATGGGCAAGGGTGGCGAGATCGTGCTCGCAGGCTTTTACACCGACCCGATCAGTTTCGCATTCCCGCCAGCCTTCATGAAAGAGGCGCGCTTCCGCGTCGCCGCCGAATGGACGCATGACGATCTCGCCGCAACGCGCGCGCTGGTCGAGGCCGGGCTGCTGAGCCTTGACGGGCTGATCACAAATACCAGCCGCGCGGCGGATGCGCCCGCGGCCTATCAGCGGGCGTTCTCTGATCCGTCCTGCCTCAAAATGATTCTGAACTGGAAGGATGTGGCATGAAGGACGAAGTTCCGAACCTCAAGGATTACGATGCCCGTCTGAAGGACGAAGCGGGTGAGGCGACACTGGAAGTGCCGCAGTCCGAGCCCACGTCCAAAACGCAGATCATCGCGATCTATGGCAAGGGCGGGATCGGCAAGTCTTTCACGCTGGCCAACCTCAGCCACATGATGGCCGAACAGGGCAAGCGTGTGCTGCTCATTGGCTGTGACCCGAAGTCGGACACCACGAGCCTGCTGTTCGGTGGCAAGGCATGCCCGACGATCATCGAGACCTCAACCCGCAAGAAGCTGGCGGGCGAGGAGGTGAAGATCGGAGACGTCTGTTTCAAGCGCGGCGGCGTATTTGCGATGGAACTCGGCGGCCCGGAGGTCGGGCGCGGCTGCGGCGGGCGCGGGATCATCCATGGTTTCGAACTGCTTGAAAAGCTCGGGTTCCACGACTGGGACTTTGACTACGTCCTGCTCGATTTCCTGGGCGATGTGGTTTGCGGGGGCTTTGGTCTGCCGATTGCGCGGGACATGGCGCAGAAGGTTATCCTCGTTGCGTCAAACGATCTGCAGTCGCTTTATGTTGCGAACAATGTCTGCTCGGCGGTGGAGTATTTCCGCAAGCTGGGTGGCAACGTAGGCGTGGCGGGTCTGGTCATCAACAAGGATGACGGCACCGGCGAAGCAGCGGCCTTTGCTGAAGCGGTGGATATTCCGATCCTGGCCTCCATCCCGGCGGACGAGGACCTGCGCCGGAAATCCGCCAACTATCAGATTGTCGGATCGATGGAGACCCAGTGGGGCCCGCTCTTTGCAGAGCTGGGTGTGAATGTCGCCGAAGCCCCGCCAATGCGCCCTGCGCCGCTGGATCAGGACGGGCTGCTGGGGCTGTTCGATGCGTCCGAGACCGGCGGCGATGTCGTGCTGGAGCCGGCATCAGACGAAGATATGCGCGGCAAGAATGCTGCACCGAAACCATCGCTGGAAGTGGTCTATGACGAAGCCTGAGATCTTCTGGGCCTGCGAGGAAACAGCGGCGCGCAGCCGCTGGCTGGGTCAGCGTGCGATTGAGTGCGTTGAGCAGGGACAGGAGACTCTGGAGCAGTCCAAACAGCTTTTGCTGGAAATCAGCAGAATGGGCTCGCCAAAACAGAGAGACACCGACAAGTGAAATCTGAAGTCACATATGACGATGCGTCCGAAGTTGAGGTGATCAGGGGTCATCCGCACGGTGACGTCTCGCGGGTGACATCCGGGGCGCCTGCGGATGCAATGGGCTGTCATTCGGGAGAGGACATGGCCGAGGCGGCACGTGCAGCCGGCCAGTCCGAACTGCTGGACAAATTCCGCGAGGACTACCCGCTGGGTCCGCATGACAAGCCGCAGTCTATGTGTCCTGCTTTCGGTTCCCTGCGTGTCGGTCTTCGTATGAAGCGGGTCGCAACGATCCTGAGCGGCTCTGCCTGTTGTGTCTATGGTCTGACCTTTGTGTCGCATTTCTACGGCGCGCGGCGGTCGGTCGGATATGTGCCGTTCAACTCTGAGAGCCTCGTTACCGGCAAGCTCTATGAAGACATCCGGGATTCCGTGCATGAGCTGGCTGATCCTGACAGGTACGATGCCATCGTCGTGACGAACCTGTGTGTGCCGACGGCCAGCGGTGTGCCGCTGCGCCTGCTGCCCGAAGAGATAAACGGCGTCCGGATTGTCGGCATTGATGTGCCTGGTTTTGGTGTGCCCACACATGCCGAAGCCAAGGATGTGCTGGCCGGTGCCATGCTGAAGTATGCCCGGGCAGAAGTTGAAGCGGGTCCTGTTGCAGCACCTGTTGGCGGGAAATCTACGCGGCCGACCGTGGCGTTGCTGGGCGAAATGTTCCCCGCGGATCCGATGATGATCGGGCAGATGCTGGCCCCGATGGGTTTGGCTGCGGGTCCGGTGATGCCGTGCCGCGAATGGCGGGAACTTTATGCAGCGCTCGATTGTTCGGTCGTCGCGGCGATCCATCCGTTCTATGTCGATACCGTGCGGGAGTTCCGCGCGGCCGGACGTCCGGTGGTGGGCTCCGCACCTGTTGGCTATGACGGGACGGCCGCATGGCTGAAGGCAATTGGCGAGACATATGGCGTCCCCGCCGAGGCGATTGCTGCCGCACAGAATGCCGTGTTGCCCGCCATTCAGGGAGCGCTTGCTGCGACCCCGATTGACGGCACAATCACATTGTCTGGCTATGAGGGATCAGAACTTCTGGTGGCGCGCCTGCTGATCGAAAGCGGAGCGAAGGTTCCGTACGTCGGCACGGCCTGTGCAAAATCCGAATGGTCCGCGGATGATGCAGCCTGGCTGGAGGCCAATGGCGTACAGGTAAAATACCGGGCATCGCTGGAAGATGACTGTGCGGCGATGGAAGCGGTGAAACCCGACCTGGCCATTGGCACGACACCAGTGGTGCAGAAGGCCAAGGAGCTGGGTGTTCCGGGGCTTTATTTCACCAACCTGATTTCGGCACGACCGCTGATGGGTGTGGCGGGCGCGGGTTCACTGGCAACTGTGATCAATGCGGCCATCGCAAACAAAGGCCGTATGGACCGCATGAAGGCGTTCTTCGAGGACGTCGGCCACGCGGATACCGCGGGTGTCTGGGAGGGTGATCCAAACCTGCGTCCGGACTTCCGCGCGCAGCATCAGAAGAAGCTGGACAAGCAGAAGCGGGCGGCGGAAGCCGCGAGGATGGTTTAAGTGCGGGTTTATGAACATAAACCCGCAAAGCGCGAGGCAGCGTTGCGCAAAGCGCATTGGGTTCGCGCCCGGTTGGAACAGGACCTGGGGGCTCTGCCCCCGCGCTGCGCGCTCCCCCGGGATATTTCGGGCCAGAAGAAGCGGGTAGGGTTCTGCTGATGCTGGTGACAGATCATGATCGTGCGGGCGGTTACTGGGGGGCTGTCTATGCCTTCTGTGCCGTGAAAGGTCTGCAGGTGGTGATTGATGGGCCCGTGGGTTGCGAGAACCTGCCGGTGACTTCGGTCCTGCATTATACGGATGCTTTGCCTCCGCATGAGTTGCCGATTGTGGTGACCGGTCTGGGCGAAGGCGAGATGGGTGCGGGCACCGAAGAGAGCATGAAGCGTGCCTGGGATACGCTGGACCCGGCGCTGCCGGCTGTGGTGGTCACCGGATCGATTGCCGAGATGATCGGCGGTGGCGTAACACCGCAGGGCACGAACATTCAGAGATTCCTGCCGCGCACCATTGATGAGGATCAGTGGGAAGCGGCGGATCGGGCGATGACCTGGATCTTTACCGAATTCGGTATGACCAAAGGCCGGATGCCGCCCGAGAAGAAACGCGGGGAAGGTGCGCGTCCCCGCGTTAACATCCTCGGTCCGATGTATGGCACGTTCAACATGCCATCCGATCTGGCCGAGATCCGCAGGCTGGTCGAAGGGATCGGCTGCGAGGTCAACATGGTCATGCCTCTGGGGGCGCATGTGGCCGAAATGAGAGATCTGGTGAATGCGGATGTGAATATCTGCATGTACCGCGAGTTCGGGCGTGGATTATGCGAGCTTCTTGCCAAGCCGTATCTCCAGGCTCCGATAGGGGTCGAGAGTACCACGAAGTTCCTGCGCGCACTGGGGAACCTTGTGGGCCTCGACCCCGAACCTTTTATCACCCGCGAGAAGCATTCCACGATCAAACCGGTCTGGGATCTGTGGCGGTCAGTTACGCAGGACTTCTTTGCCACCGCGAATTTTGCAGTTGTTGCAAACGAGACCTATGCGCGTGGCATCCGGCTGTTTCTGGAGGATGACATGGGTCTGCCCTGTGCTTTTGCCGTAGCGCGGGTGGCCGGGAAGAAGACAAACAATGAAGAAGTGCGGGCCCTGATGGGGCAGAAACGACCCCTGATTGTGATGGGGTCGATCAACGAGAAAATGTATCTGGCAGAGCTGAAGGGCGGGCATGGACCCAGTCCTGCGTTCATCCCTGCGAGTTTCCCGGGGGCGGCGATCCGGCGGCATACCGGTACCCCGTTTATGGGCTATGCGGGTGCGACCTATCTGGTTCAGGAAATCTGCAACGGGCTCTTTGATGCGCTGTTCCACATTCTGCCGCTTGGCACGGAAATGGACGCGACGGACGCCACGCTGACGCCGCTGAGACGCGATTTCCCCTGGGATCCGGACGCGCAGGCCATGCTCGACCGGATTGTGGAAACCCACCCAATTCTGACACGTATTTCGGCCGCCAAGTCATTGCGCGATGCGGCTGAGGCGGCGGCACTTGCCGCCGGAGACGAACGCGTGGTGCTCGACACCGTGCGCGCGCTGGACCCGGCATCTGCCGGCATTGATCTGGAGGATCGGACATGAGTGATATGACATCGGACATGATGGACACCACAGGGGCATCTGATGCGCCGCGTGAGACCACGCGCCGACGGCACGGTCTCGAATTCAATGTCTATTTTGCGATTATCTTTCTTGCGACCCTGCCGCTGGCGACGCTGACCTGGGCGCTGGCCGCGATCCGGTCCCGCAGTTTTACCGAAAAAGGCCCCATGGCACGCGCCTGGACCCAGGCACAGATCATCACACCGATGATCTTTTCGGCCGGCCTGTGAACTTTTTTCCGCACATAAGCGCAGGCCCCGCCTGTGGTGCGACCCGAATTCCTGGTGTGTGTGCGCCTGCCGGGAACATGGACTGGAGATCCGGCACCGGAGCTCCAGAGACCCTGAGGGGGGAGACCCCCAAAGGACCCGGCCGCGGGGTGCGCGGCGTCAGCATAACGTTCCGGAGGAATTTTTATGGCTGATAACAACCTGTCTTTCACAGGTCTAACCGACGAGCAGGCGCAAGAATTGCACGCTGTCTATATGAGCGGGCTCTGGCTGTTTTCAGCCGTAGCCGTTGTCGCTCACCTGGCAGTGTTCATCTGGCGTCCGTGGTTTTAAGGGGAACAGGAAATGGCAAAGTTCTATAAGATCTGGCTCATCTTCGATCCGCGTCGTGTGTTTGTTGCACAGGGCGTTTTCCTCTTCCTGCTGGCAGCGATGATCCACCTCGTCCTGCTGAGCACGGAGCACTTCAACTGGTTCGAACTGGCAGCACAGTCTGCTCAGTAACGGCAGCTTCCGGCAAGGGACTGTCTGAACCGGTGCGCAAGTACCTGGAGAATGCTGCGGGCGGACACATGTGCGCCGCCCGCCCGCGGCGAACTGAACACTGACGCAATAATACGACGGCCTCCGCCTGACAGTGGACCGGCGTGTGCCCCGGAACTGATCCGGGCCTCTGTCCCCGAAGGGGCAGGGCGCTGCACACCGGCCCCGGCAACACAAGGCGCGCCGCACACACGCGGAGAATGAAGATGGCACTGCTCAGCTTCGAAAGAAAATATCGCGTCCGCGGAGGGACGCTGATCGGCGGCGATCTGTTCGACTTCTGGGTGGGCCCTTTTTATGTGGGCTTTTTCGGGGTCACGACGGCGTTTTTTGCCCTGCTGGGCACCATCCTGATCTTCTGGGGCGCGTCACAGCAGGGGACGTTCAATCCCTGGCTCATAAACATTGCGCCTCCCGATCTGAGCTATGGTCTGGGGCTGGCACCGCTGATGGAAGGCGGTCTGTGGCAGATCATCACGATCTGTGCCACCGGCGCATTCATCAGCTGGGCGCTGCGCGAGGTTGAGATCTGCCGCAAGCTGGGCATGGGGTATCACGTGCCTTTCGGTTTTGCCTTTGCGATCCTGGCCTATGTCACGCTGGTGATCTTCCGGCCGTTGCTGATGGGCGCCTGGGGGCATGGCTTTCCCTACGGCATTTTCAGCCACCTCGACTGGGTCAGCAACACCGGCTACGCCTATCTGCATTTCCATTATAACCCGGCGCATATGCTGGCGGTCACGCTGTTCTTTACGACGACCCTGGCACTGGCACTGCATGGTGGTCTGATCCTGTCGGCCTGTAACCCGGAAAAGGGCGAAGAGGCCAAGACGCCGGATCACGAGGATACGTTCTTCCGTGACTTCATCGGCTATTCGGTTGGCACACTTGGTATCCACCGCGTGGGCTACCTGCTGGCCATCAATGCGGTGTTCTTCTCGGCGGTCTGTATCATCATCTCCGGTCCCGTCTGGACGGCCGGCTGGCCCGAATGGTGGAACTGGTGGCTTGATCTACCGATCTGGGGTGAACCCATCGCAGCAGGAGGGATGTGATCATGATGTTCCCTGACTATCAGAATATCTTCACGCAGGTGCAGGTCCAGGGCACGCCCGAGATGGGCATGGACGACCAGGGCAACAACATGATGGAGGAGCGGACGGGCAAACCTTTCTTCAGCACCTTTGTCGGCCTCTTCGGAAATGCGCAGATCGGTCCTTACTACGTAGGCTGGACCACGCTGGTGGCTTTTGCCACGGGCATCGCCTGGTTTGTGATCGTGGGCTTCAATATGCTGGCGCAGGTCGGCTACTCGATCCCGCAGTTCATCCGGCAGCTTTTCTGGCTGGCGCTGGAACCGCCCAGCCCGGAATACGGTCTGTCGATGCCGCCGCTGGACGAAGGTGGCTGGTACATCATCGCCAGTTTCTTTCTGCTGGTGTCGGTGATGACCTGGCTCCTGCGGGCCTACCTGCTCGCGCAGCAGCACAAGATGGGTAAGCACATCTTCTGGGGCTATGCCGCAGCTGTTTGGCTATTCCTTGTTCTGGGTCTTTTCCGCCCCGTTCTGATGGGCTCCTGGTCAGAGGCCGTGCCGTATGGCATCTTCCCGCACCTTGACTGGACCACGGCGTTCTCGATCCGGTATGGCAACCTCTACTACAACCCGTTCCACTGCCTGAGCATCGTGTTCCTATATGGCTCTGTGCTGCTGTTCTGTATGCATGGAGGGACCATTCTGGCGGTCACGCGATATGGCGGCGACCGTGAGCTGGAGCAGATTTACGATCGCGGAACGGCGACCGAACGCGCGGCTCTCTTCTGGCGCTGGACCATGGGCTTCAACGCCACAATGGAAGGCATTCACCG
The DNA here is from genome assembly GCF_042055075.2 of Roseobacter phycocola. Taxonomy (GTDB): domain Bacteria; phylum Pseudomonadota; class Alphaproteobacteria; order Rhodobacterales; family Rhodobacteraceae; genus Roseobacter. Next base: position 96,403 of record NZ_CP194012.1, read on the forward strand.
CTGGGCCTGGTGGTTTGCGGTGCTGACCCCGATTACCGGCGGCATCGGCATTCTGCTGACCGGCACGGTCGTCGACAACTGGTTCATCTGGGCGCAGGAACACAATTTTGCACCCATGTATGACGGCTCCTACGGATATGCCGACTACGGCTCCTATGAGACCTTTATCGGGAAGGAGAACTGATCATGCTGCCCAAGTGGTTTGACAAATGGAATGCGGACAACCCGACCAATGTCTTTGGTCCCGCGATCCTTCTTGGTGTGCTCGGCGGTGCTGTTTTCGCGGCTGTCATGGTGATTAACTTCGGCAATCCCGCGCAGACGGCGAGCCTGCAGACCGGCCCGCGTGGCACGGGTATGTCGGTGCCTGAGTTCAACGTGGCCCGGCTGGCAGCGGACCCGACGATCGAGGATTACTACACCGAAGAGCCTTATGTGCCCGAAGGTGGCGAGGATCTGGCAAAGGACATCTATGAAAATGTCCAGGTGCTCGGGGATCTGACAGAAGACAACTTCAACCGGGTAATGGCGGCCATGACGCAATGGGTCGCTCCGGAGGAGGGCTGTGCCTACTGCCACGGTGACGTGGATCTGGAGGAATACGGCAATGACGACCTGTACACAAAGGTAGTGTCGCGCCGGATGATCCAGATGACGCAGAACATCAACGAGAACTGGTCCGGACACGTGAATGCGGTCGGTGAGGTTGGTGTGAACTGCTACACCTGTCACCGTGGCGAGAATGTACCGTCGGAAATCTGGTTCAACATCAACCCGGTCAACGAGGCCGCGGGTGGCTGGGCAAGTGTCCAGAACCGCGCAACATCGCTGAGCCAGTCCACCTCGCTGCCCTCAAACGCGCTGGAAGTGTATCTGACCGACTATGAAGCGGTGAACGTGCACGATCTGGAAAGCCGTGTTGAGGGTGTGCCCAACGACGAGGATGTGGCCTCGATCCAGAAGGCCGAACAGACCTATTCGCTGATGAACTATTTCTCGAACAGTCTCGGCGTGAACTGTGTGTTCTGTCACAACAGCCGGGCGTTCTATGACCCCGACCAGGTGACACCGCAGTGGTCCACGGCCCTGCTGGGACGTCAGATGGTGATTGAGCTGAACCAGGAATATCTGATCCCGCTTGAAACCGAATACCCGCCTGAACGCCTTGGCCCGATCTATGCTGATGCGCCCAAGGCGGCCTGTAAAACCTGTCACAAAGGCTATCAGCGTCCGCTTCAGGGGATGAATGTGATCGCCGACTGGCCCGAGCTCGCGACCAGCGAGGCGCCGGTTTACGAATGAGCGACGGGGCGGCCCCTCCCGGCCCGCCCCCGCTTCAGCCAGGCACGGACCAGAGGCTTCCCTGGTCTTTGCGCGGGGTCTCAACACCCCGGTTCCCTTCCTGTTGGCTACAGGAACCTGGGGTCGCAGCGGCTTTGACCGATGCGACCCCTTTTTTCAGATCGGCGGGAAACCGGCCCTGGCAAAGGCCGCCCGCCGCTCAGCGAAGGAGATGTGCGCATGACGACCCATGAAACCCCCACGCTGGATCGCGTTGCAGGCCCCGCAGACCTGCGGAACATGAGCGGCCGAGAACTGAAGTCTGTCGCGGATGAGCTGCGCAGCGAAGTTGTCGCCGCTGTCAGCCGCACGGGCGGGCATCTTGGTTCCTCGCTGGGCGTGGTTGAGCTGAGCGTGGCCATCCACGCGGTTTTTGACACCCCGCGCGACAAGCTGATCTGGGATGTGGGGCACCAGTGTTACCCGCATAAAATCCTGACCGGGCGGCGCGACCGCATGCACACGCTGCGGCAGGGGGGCGGGATCAGCGGTTTTACCAAGCGCAGCGAATCTGACTATGATCCTTTCGGCGCGGCCCATTCGAGCACGTCGATCTCGGCGGCTCTGGGTTTTACGGTCGGGCGCGACATGGGTCAGCCGACCGGTGATGCGGTTGCCGTGATCGGGGATGGCTCGATCAGTGCGGGCATGGCCTATGAGGCGCTCAACAATGCCGGTGCGGAAGGTCGCCGCATGTTCGTGATCCTGAATGATAACGAGATGAGCATTGCCCCGCCCGTGGGCGCGATGTCCTCCTATTTGTCCAGCCTGTCCGATCTGAGCCGTGTGGGTCCGTTCGGGGGCCTGGTCGCGATGGCCGAGGGCATGGAGCAGCTGGCACCAAAACCGGTGCGCGAAGGCGCCCGCCGGGCACGCGAGCTGGTCACCGGTCTGGAAAGCCGGGGCACCTTCTTTGAGGAGCTCGGGTTCGACTACATCGGCCCGATTGACGGCCATGACATGGGTCAGCTGCTGAGCGTGCTGCGTGCAGCCAAGGCGCGTGCCACGGGGCCGGTGCTGATCCACTGCTGCACGGTCAAGGGCAAGGGGTATGCGCCGGCGGAAGGCTCTGCAGACAAATACCATGGGGTCAGCAAATTTGATGTGGGCACCGGGGTGCAGTCCAAAGCGCGCGCGAATGCGCCTTCTTATACGGCGGTCTTCGGCGACACGCTGACCGAGGAGGCCGCGCGCGACCCGTCCGTGGTTGCGGTCACGGCGGCGATGCCGGGCGGGACCGGCGTGGACCGGATGGCCAAACGGTTTCCTGCGCGTGTTTTTGATGTCGGTATCGCGGAACAGCATGGCGTGACCTTTGCTGCCGGTATGGCAGCCGCTGGGCTCAAACCCTTCTGCGCCATTTACTCGACGTTCCTGCAGCGCGGATATGATCAGGTTGTGCATGATGTGGCACTTCAGGGCCTGCCGGTGCGTTTTGCCATCGACCGCGCGGGGCTGGTGGGGGCCGATGGGGCGACCCACGCCGGCGCTTTTGACATCGGATATCTGGGTGCGCTGCCAGGCATGGTGGTCATGGCCGCCGCTGATGAGGCCGAGCTGAAACACATGGTGGCGACTGCTGTTGCCTATAACGAGGGGCCCATTGCCTTCCGCTATCCGCGCGGCAATGGCACAGGTGCTGAAATGCCTGAGCGGGGCAGGGTGATTGAAATCGGCAAGGGCCGCATGATCCGCGAAGGTACCGGCGATGTTGCCCTGCTGTCGCTCGGGACACATCTGACGGAATGTGAGGCTGCGGCCACCGAACTGGAAGCAAGCGGGATCAGCGTCACAATTGCGGATGCGCGGTTTGCCAAGCCGCTGGACATGGAGCTGATCGCCCGCCTCGCGCAGTCGCATGACGCGCTGATCACCGTAGAACAGGGCGCGATGGGCGGCTTTGGCGCCATGGTGCTGCAGGCGATGGCGGCGCAAGGGTTGCTGGATCACGGTTGTCGCGTGCGGACACTGTGCCTGCCGGACCGTTTCATTGACCAGGCCTCACCGGCGGAAATGTACCGCGATGCTGGTCTTGATGCGCAGGGGATCACACAGAGTGTTCTGCGCACGCTGGGCAAAGATGCGAAAGTGATCGATCTGAACAGCCAGCGCGGCTAGCTGTTTTTCTCGCGCCAGCAGGGCAGCAGATCACCGGGCGCAGGACTTGCTTCGCTGATCGCGCGCGCGATGGCGCGTGTCAGGCACAGGGATGCGGCATGACCGATCTGTGCAAGATCACGCGTAGGTTCCGCCAGCTGTCTGTTGCCTGTTGAGACAGCAAAGACGAGATCGCCGTCCGAGGGTGTGTGCGCCGGGACGACCGCGCGTCCGATGCCGTCGTGCGCCGCAATCGCAACGCGTTCACAGTCGGCTTTGTGCAGGGCTGCGTCCGTGGCAACGATCGCAATCGTCGTGTTGGCGTGTTCCTGGAAAGCCGCCAGTTTCAGGCCCGGCAGATCCCGTCCCAGACCGCTGCGCGTATCCGGACCCAGGCCGCCGAACTCCTGCCCGATCTCGAAGGGGGTTGCGTAAAAGTGGCGCTCGCCCGGCGTTGTCACAGAGCCCATCGGGTTCGCGGCCACCAGTGCGCCAACAGTGATACCGTTGTCCAGAACCAGCGAGGCAGACCCCAGACCTCCCTTCAGGACCGCAGTCGTGGCACCGGTTCCGGCCCCTTCGGACCCCAATGCGAAATCGGGCGATGCAGCATCAAAGGCGCGCCGCCCAAGGTCCGGGTAGGGATTGTCCTGCCAGTCCTTGTCGCCACCGTTCAGCAGATCAAAGAGAATGGCACCGGGCACAATCGGCACCCGCGCCGGGCCGACGGAGAATCCGCGCCCCACTGCGCGCAGACCGCTGACCACGCCCTGACAGGCATCGAGGCCAAAGGCGGAGCCGCCGGACAGAACCAGCGCGTCGATCTCCGCAACGGATTTGTCCGGTGCGAGCAGATCGGTTTCGCGTGTTCCCGGTGCGCCGCCCATCACATGTACCGATGCACAGAAAGGCGACCCGGCAGTCAGAACCGTAACACCGGACTTCAGGCCGTCATCCCGGGCGTTGCCGACCAGCAGGCCCGGTACATCTGTGATCAGGTTGCGTGTCCCCGGTTGCATCCCGGCGCCTCAGATACGCGGTTTGGCGGTGGCAGTAGCCACATCACCGGTGTTGGGTTCGCCCCTGGGTTCGATCAGCAGCACTTTGCATTCCTGCGCCGCGCGGGGCCGGTGCGTGACGCCTTTCGGCACGATAAACAGTTCGCCGGCTTTGATTTCATGGGTGCTGTCTTCGAGATCCATGACCATCTCACCCTCAAGTACCAGAAAGAAATCATCCGTGTTTTCATGCAGATGAAATGGAAACTCACCCTGAAACCGCACGACCATGACCTCGTTGTCATTGTAATCGGCGATCACATGCGGGTCCCAGTGGCTGGTAAAAAGGTTGATTTTTTCCTGAAGGTTGATCGTCTTCATATGCAGCGTCCTCCGTCTACTTCGAGTGCCGCGCCCGTGATCATGGATGCTTCGTCTGAGCACAGGAAACAGGCGGTGTTGCCCATGTCCTCAGGCGTTGAAAACCGTCCGATGGGTATCGTAGCCAGAAACTTTGAGCGCATTTCGGGCGTATCCTCACCCATGAACGATTTGAGCAGTGGTGTTTCGCCCGCTACAGGGCAGAGTGCGTTCACCCGCACACCATCGGGGGCCAGCTCCACCGCCATGGTTTTGGTCGCGGTGATCATCCAGCCTTTTGAGGCGTTGTACCAGTTCAGCTTTGGGCGGGGTGACAGGCCCGCCGTGGACGCGATGTTCAGAATGGCACCCTTCCGGCGGTTTTTCATGTGAGGCACAAGGGCACGGGCCGTCAGGTAGACGGATTTCATGTTCACGGCAGTGACCCGGTCAAAATCCTCTTCGCTGATATCTTCAAGCGGGCCGGGCAGGTGTGTCACCCCGGCATTGTTGACCAGAATGTCCACATGTCCCCAGGCCTTCAGCGCGGTTTCCGTCATTGCCGCCACAGATGCGCCATCGGCCACGTCCGCTCCGCAGGCAATGGTCTGTCCCCCTATGTCATCGGCCAGCTGCCCCGCCGCTGTGGCGTTGACATCGGCGATCATGACCTGCGCCCCCTCGGCGATGAATTTACGCACAATGCCGGCACCAAAGCCGGATGCCCCGCCTGTGACGATTGCTGTTTTATCTGTCAGTCGCATGATCAAACTCTCCTGTATCAACGCGGCAGGACAGCACCAGCCTGTTGTGCCCGTCACTGTCCGGGGTGGCCGGTGCCAGCCGGTGCAGGTCAAATCCCTCGCGGGCCCAGAACATTTTGCCGCGTATGTTGGCATCCAGAACAGCAAGTTTCAGCGCCTGACGTCCTGCTGCTGCGGCGCGTGCCTTGGTCTGGTCGATCGCTTTCTTGCCGATGCCACGCCCGCGGTAGGCGGGGTCCAGCAGCACCAGCCCCAGCCACCAGTCTTCGGGGAACTCATAGCCGTCAGCGATGCAGATGATCCCGGCAATGGCATCGCCTTCCATCACGGCAAAGTGGATCAGACATTCCGGTCCAAGATCAGGAGGCGTTGCCTCAAAAAACTGGCGGACGTATTCCTCGTCCGGGGCGTGGCCGATTTCCAGAATGACGTAGTCGCGGGCACGCTCGGCAAGATCCATGACATCGTCAAAGTTGTCTTCGGCGCTGATGGTCTTCAGGGTAATCTCAGACACGCAATCCACCTTCTGCTGCGGGCAGGTTCAGTACCGGTGCCGCTGCAAGCAGTTCCTGTGTACAGGAGTGGGAAGGGTTACTGAATACTGTTTCTGTCGGCCCCTGTTCGACGATTTCGCCGGCCTGCATCACCAGAACCCGGTCGGTCACTGTGCGCACCACACTCAGATCATGCGAGATGAACAGCCAGGTCAGGTGATATGCGCGGCAGAGGTCTCCCAGCAGATCGAGGATCCGCGCGCGGACGGAGACATCGAGGGCGGATACGGCCTCGTCAAAGATGATCAGGTCCGGCCGCAGGATCAGCGCACGCGCGATGGCGATCCGCTGGCGCTGGCCGCCGGAAAATTCATGGATGTACCGCTCCCCATCCTCTGGATTGAGGCCCACATCTGTCAGAGCAGCCGCTACGGCGTCCTGTTTCTGTGTGCCGCTCAATGGTGTCTCAAGCAGAAAACAGGGTTCTGTGATCAGCCGCCCCACGGTGTGGCGTGGGTTGAAGCTGCCGAACGGGTCCTGAAACACCACCTGCAGGCGACGGCGGACGGCGCGGTCAGGCCGTCCATCGGTGAAAACGGGCTGGCCATCCAGCATAATCTGTCCGGTGTCGACCCGGTCCAGACCGAGGATCGCGCGTGTCAGTGTGGATTTGCCGCAACCGCTCTCGCCAACCAGTCCCACACGTTCGCCACGGCGGATGCTGAGGCTCACATTCCGCACCGCCCGGGTCGGGGCTGCCCTCGCAAACAGACCCTGCCGCGCGCCCGGATAACTCCGCGAGACCTTGTCAAGCTCCAGAAGGGGCGGGCCGGGGTCTGTCTCCGGCAGGCTGACACTGTGGGTCGAGGCTGAGAGCAGCATTTGTGTGTAAGGGTGGCGGCGTTGCGCGAGCAATTCTGCCGTTGGCGCTGTTTCCACGACCTGCCCATCCTTCATGACCGCGATGCGGTCTGCCATCTGCGACACGACGGCCAGGTCATGGGTGATCATGATCATGCCGGTGCCGGTTTCGCGCACAAGACCGCGCAGCAGGTCGAGGATCTGCGCCTGTGTCGTCACATCCAGCGCGGTGGTCGGTTCATCGGCAATCAGCAGCCTGGGTTTCATCGCTATGGCGATGGCAATCACCACGCGCTGCCGCTGCCCGCCCGAAAGCTCATGCGGGTACCGGCTCAGCGGGAAGCGGTCCTGCGGCAGACCGACCCGTTCCAGCAGGTCAGCCGCCCGCCGCATTGCGTCCGCGGTGCCGGTCCCGTCATGCAGGCGAATGCTTTCTGCCACCTGCGCGCCGATGGTCTGGACCGGGTTCAGGGCCGTCATCGGTTCCTGAAAAACCATGCCGATGTCACGTCCGCGCAGGGCACAGAGGTCGGGCTCGCTCATCTCTGTCAGTCCGGCACCGTCCAGCATGATCTGCCCGGAGGCTGTGGCACCCTGTGGGAGCAGCTGCATCACCGCGAGTGCCGTCATGGATTTGCCGGACCCGCTTTCCCCGGTCAGGGCCAGAATTTCGCCCGGGTCAACACGGAGCGAGATACTGTCGAGAACACTCGTGTCCCCGATCCGCACGGTGAGATCGTCGATCCGCAGAAGGCTCATGTGCGCAGCCTCCTGAGCCTTGGGTCAAGCTGATCGCGCAGCCCGTCGCCTGCAAGGTTCAGCCCTAGGACAATCAGGATAATCGCCACGCCGGGCACGATGGCCAGATGTGGTGCCAGGGTCACAAGGGTCTGGGCATCGGCCAGCATCCGTCCCAGTGATGGGGTAGGGGGCTGAACACCAAGGCCTACAAAAGAGAGCGCCGCCTCGACCTGTATGCCGAGCGCAAACTGAATGGTGCCCTGAACGATCAGCATATTGGTTACGTTCGGCAGGATGTGTTCAACCGAGATGTGCGCGGTGCTCTTGCCTGCGACGCGCGCGGCCAGGATGAACTCGCGTTCCCAGAGCGGCAGGGCCGCGCCCCGGGTGACACGCGCAAAGACAGGAATGTTGAAGATCCCGAATGCGACAATGGCATTGACCGCTGAAGGGCCGAAAACGGCGGTGATCAGAATGGCCATGACCAGCAGGGGAAAGGCAAAGACGATGTCATTGCCGCGCATGATGAATTCATCCAGCCAGCTGCCCCGGCGCGCAGCGGCCGCCAGACCCAGCGGGACACCCAGGCTCAGGCCAATGGCTAGTGCCAGAAGTGCCACTGCGACCGAGGTACGCGCGCCCACCATCACCATGCTGAGGATGTCGCGGCCCAGATGATCCGTTCCCAGCAGATGTACCCCACCCGGGCGCTGCAGTTTTTCCGGAATGTTCAGAACGGTGTGATCGAACGGTGTCCACACCAGCGACAAAAGGGCCAGCAGGATAAAAAACCCGGACAGGGCGAGGCCGAGCACAAGCTGACGGTTCATGTGCGCTGCCTCAGCCGTGGGTCGACGGCCGCATAGGCCAGATCGACCAGAAAGTTGATCATGATCACGGCAAAGACCACCAGCATGACCACGCTTTCGACGACAATCAGATCCCGTGCAGAGATCGACTGGAAAATCAGGCGGCCGAGACCGGGCAGGTAAAATACCTGCTCGATGATAATCGTGCCGGCGAACAGAAAGGAGAACTGCAGACCGATGATCGTCAGCACGGGGATAAAGGCGTTCCGCAACCCGTGGCGCCAGACCGTCTGGCGGCGGCTGAGACCCTTGGCGCGGGCGGTGCGCATGAAATCCTCGCCCATGACTTCGAGCAGGGACGACCGCATCACACGTGTCAGGATGGCAGCCTGGGGCAGGGCGAGCGCGATGGCAGGCAGTGTCAGCGCATGGACCGCGCCGCCAAAACCCTTGTCCCAGCCCGGGAAGCCCCCGGCCGGGAACCACCGCCACTGGATGGCGAATACCAGCACCAGCATCATGGCAAACCAGAAATTCGGAACAGCAACCCCAAGCTGCGTTGCCCCCATCACACCGGTATCGGCGGCCTGCCCGCGCCGGGTGGCGGCGAAAACGCCCGCGGGGATAGCGATGATGGTGGCAAGCACAAGCGCATAGAGCGCAAGAGGCAGGGATACACCGATGCGATCCGCCACCATCTGCGATACAGGCGTACGGTAGGTGTAGGAGGTGCCGAAATCTCCGGTCAGCATCCCGCCGGTCCAGGCAAAATACCGTTCTACCTTTGTCGTATCCAGACCCAGTTCGCTGCGCAGCGCGGCCAGTGTTTCAGGCTGTGCGTTGATGCCCAGCATAAAGGAAGCGGGATCGCCGGGGGCTATTTCGATCACGGTGAAGATGATCAGCGACGCCACCGCGAGGCTCAGGATCAGCGATCCGGTGCGTTTGATGAAATAGCGCAGCATTGCCGACAGGTTAGGCCGCACTCCGGCCTTGGTCCAGAGGGGTTGTTGCCGTGGCAGCAGGCGTTATCTGTCGGACATGGACAGGCCCCGTTTCATCGGTGCGGAAATATTCCGCCATTCCAGCTATGGGCGCTGGCATCCGCTGCGGGTGCCGCGTGTTTCCACAGTTATGGATCTGTCGCGTGCGCTGGGATGGTTGCCGCGCGAGCAGTTCATCACCGCACCCCGCGCCCGGCAGAAGGCGCTTGAGGTGTGGCACACGCCTGACTATCTGCAGGCATTGCAGCGGGCAGAGGCAACCCAGGAAGCAACGCCTGAGGATACGCGCCGTCATGATATCGGGTCGGTGACCAATCCGGTGTATCCGGAAATCTTCCGACGGCCTGCAACAGCGGCAGGTGGGTCGCTGCTGGCGGGAGAGTTGCTGCGGGACGGGGGCGTCATCTACAATCCGCCCGGAGGAACGCACCATGGGATGCCGGACCGTGCCAACGGTTTCTGTTATCTGAATGATCCGGTTCTCGCCATGATCAGTCTGCGGCGCAACGGGGCGCAGCGGATTGCCTATGTGGATATTGATGCGCACCATTGCGATGGTGTGGCGGTGGGGTTTCATGGCGATCCTGACTGTCTGATGATTTCGGTTCACGAAGAGCGCCTGTGGCCGCGGACGGGCCCGCTGGACGACGACGCGGGGGGATCGGGGCTGAACCTGCCGGTGCCGCGGGGTCTGAACGACACGGAAATGGCTTTCATCCGTGAAGAGCTGATCCTGCCGAAGGTGGCAGCCTTCCGTCCGGATGCAGTTGTCCTGCTCTGTGGGGCCGATGGTGTCGAAGAGGATCCGCTGGCGCATCTGTCGCTGAGCAACAACGCCCACTGGGCGGTGGTACGGGCACTGATGGGTATTGCGCCGCGTTTTCTGGTTCTGGGCGGTGGCGGGTATAACCCGTGGTCGGTTGGCCGCCTCTGGACCGGCGTCTGGGCGACTCTGAACGGGCACGATATTCCGGATCGATTGCCCGCAGAGGCAGAGAATGTCCTGCGGGCGCTGACGTTCGAGGGCAACCGCCGGGGTAAAAACCCGCCGGAACACTGGTTCACCACCCTGCGGGACGCACCGCGCGACGGACCGGTTCGTGACGAAATCCGGGAGCGGGTCGCGGTTTTGCGTGCGCGGGGGATTTGACACCGGAAGGTTCCCTGCGATGCTGCTTGGATGAGCACAGAGCTTTCAGAGGACGCCTGCCGCGAACGATACGCCGAACTGCTGCGCGGGGAACTGAGGGCGCTCAGCGATGCGGGTGACCAGACAGAAGCCGACCGCCGGCCTGTCGTGCTGGATCAGCAGAGCGTTGGCCGTCTGTCCCGCATGGACGCCCTGCAGGGGCAGGCGATGGCCGTTGCGATGCAGGGCCGCAGGGATGCCCGCGCCCGCGCTGTCGCAGCGGCACTGGAGCGGCTGGATACCGGCGATTTCGGCTGGTGCGATGACTGTGGGGAATTTAACGGCGTAAAACGGCTGGATCTGGACCCAGCCGTGCTGCGATGCGTGGAATGCGCGCGTTAGACGGGCATGTTGTCGAACATGTCGTCCTGCGCTTCTTCGGTCAGGATCAGGTTCATCCGGCGCAGTGTTGCCGGCACCGCACGTCCTCTGGATGAAAGTGTTGCAACAACGCGGGCCACCTGGGGCTGCAGTCTGATGCGCTCTGCGTCGTCTGCGTGGTCCACCTGTTGCTGTAGTTTCGATATGCGCACTTCAAGGTCGTCCAAGTTTCTCTCCTCCCGGGAAAAAAGTGTGGGCGTTATGCGCTCAGAATACACCTCAGGGTAGTAGGAGTCACGGCAAACAAGGGTGAATTGCTTGTTTTCCGGTCATCTGCGCCAGCCTGCCCGGTTATTGAGCAGGCTGGTTTCATAAACGGTCGATCCGGTGCAGGACGTTAACTTTTCAGTACGCCGGCGTATCCTATTCCGCCCAGCTTACGGCGGTCAGATCGGTCGCCTGAGTCGGCGCATTGGCCCAGAGGCCCTGCAGTTCGGCGCGTGCGACGGATGTATTAGCCAGCTGGAAGATATAGCCGTTCACATAGTCATCCGCGATGATCTGCTGAGCCTGCTGCATCATGCTGGTCCGCTTGTCCGGATCGGTGGTGCTGTTCAGGTCAGTGATCAGAGCCTGGAAGTCCGGGTTGTCGTACTGGAAGTAATAATCCGGGTTGGCGTAGATACCGATGTCCATCGGTTCTGTGTGGCTGACGATGGTCAGGCCAAAGTTCTTCCCCCGGAAAACAGATTCCAGCCACTGTGCCCATTCCACATTGGTGATCTTTGCTGTGATCCCGACCTGAGCCAGCTGTGCAGCGATGATTTCACCGCCACGACGGGCATAGGAGGGTGGCGGCAGGTAGAGCGTGGTTTCAAACCCATCGGACAGGCCGGCCTCTGTCAGGAGCGCCTTTGCCTTCTCGGGATCATAGGCGGACTGGCCGGTCAGATCGACGTAGGCCGGATTGTGCGGCGCGAAATGCGTGCCGATCGGGGTGCCGTAGCCGAACATTGCGCCGTCAATGATCGCCTGCCGGTCGATGGCATGCGCCACAGCCTGGCGGACCAGCGGATTATCAAAGGGGGGCATTTTGTTGTTGGTGCTCAGGATGGTTTCGCCCTCTGTCGAGCCCACCAGAACCTGAAAACGGGGGTCTGCCTCAAACTGAGGCAGGTTTTCCGGCGCCGGGAAGGCCGAGAAATAGTCCACATCTTCGGCCATTACGGCGGCAAAGGCAGCGGTCGGGTCAGAAATGAATTTGAACGTCGCGGCCTCAAGCACGGCAGGTGTGCCCCAGTAGGCATCGTTGCGGACCAGTTCGATGCGGTCTGACTGAACCCATTCGACAAACCGGAAAGCACCTGTGCCGATGGGTTGCTGTTTGATGTTCTCAATGCTTTCCGGGGCCACGATCACGGCGTCCCCCCAGGCCAGGTTGAAGAGCATGTTGCCGTTGGGCTCTGACAGGGTCAGGCGCACGGTCAGCGGGTCCACAACCTCGACAGATGAAATCGCGGCATACAGAGCCTTCTGCGCATTGGCGCTGTCTTCGGTCAGGATACGGTCGAGTGAAAATTTGACGTCTTCTGCATCCATGGTCGAGCCGTCGTGGAAAGTGACCCCATCGCGCAGGGCGAAGGTGTAGGTCAGCCCGTCATCCGAAATCTCCCAGGATTTCGCAAGGCCCGGAACGACGGACCCGTCCGCCATGAACCGCGTCAGCCCCTCAAAAACGTTGGAATAAAGAACTGAATCGATCGCGCCTGCGGCGGCAGAGGTGGGATCAAGATGCGGAGGCTCCAGCTGCAGCGCGACCGTGATGTCTGTCTGCGCCTGAGCGCTGAATGCTGCGGTGGCAAGTGCGAGGCCCAAAAGGCCGCGTTGAAACATCTGCATGAGGATCCCCCGTTTGCTGTGACTGGGGTCAGTGTTCCAACAAACATTACGTCAATCAAGGGTGGGTTTGTGCATCAGCGCGTGGATTCCCGCCGCATCCGTGGTATCCGGCGCCCGCAGACCAACCAGTGGAGTGCGGATCATGAGTGCAACTGCCCGGAAAAAAGCGCCGATGCCAGCGGACATCAGGGCGCAGAAGGGCGGCAGGCCGCTGGTCAGTCTGACGGCCTACACAACGCCAATGGCGCAGATGATGGATGCGCACTGCGACTTTGTTCTGGTGGGCGACAGTGTCGGGATGGTGCTGCACGGGCTGCCGTCGACGCTGGAGGTCACTATGGACATGATGATCCTGCACGGTCGCGCCGTGGCGCGCGGTCTTTCGTCGGCAATGATGGTCATCGACATGCCCTTTGGCAGCTATGAGGAAAGCCCCCAGCAGGCGTTCGCGAGCGCGGCCCGGCTGATGCGTGAGACGGGCGCGGGCGCTGTGAAGCTGGAAGGCGGGCAGCATATGGCCCCGACAATTGAGTTTCTGGTGCAGCGTGGCATTCCGGTCATGGCCCACATCGGGCTGACACCGCAGTCCATCAATACGCTGGGCGGATACACTGTACAGGGACGCGGGGAGCAGGCCGATCATATCATGGCCGACGCCCGCGCAGTGACCGCGGCCGGCGCATTTTCCGTGGTGCTGGAGAAAGTGCCGCAGACGCTGGCTGACCGGATCACGGTGGATGTCGCAATCCCGACAATTGGCATTGGCGCTTCGGCCGGTTGCGACGGGCAGATCCTGGTTGTGGATGACATGCTGGGCCTGTTCACAGCGTTCCAGGCGAAGTTCGTCAAGCGCTATGCGACACTGGGAGAGGCGGGTGCTGCGGCTATTGCCGCCTATGCTGAAGACGTGCGCGCGCGCCGGTTCCCGGGCCCGGAACATGTGTTTGCGGACGAACAGCCAGAGAAGAGGGCCGGTTCATGAGCGTACGCATTCTGCGCCACCTCGATGAGCTGCGTGCTGCGACCCGTGGGTGGCACAGGGCGGGAGAAGTCATCGGCGTCGTACCCACAATGGGCGCGCTGCACGACGGACACCTGAGCCTCGTGGCAGCAGCGAAAGCCGCCTGTGACCGCGTGATCGTGACCATCTTTGTGAACCCCAAACAGTTCAATCAGGCTTCTGATCTCGATAATTATCCGCGCACCGAAGAGGAAGACGCCCGCAAACTGGAGCGGTTTGCCGTGGACGTGGTTTATGCGCCGGGCGTCGATCAGATTTATCCCGCGGGCTTCGCGACGAATGTCTCAGTTGGTGGTATGACGGATGTCCTGTGTGGCGCGCACCGTCCCGGACATTTTGATGGCGTGGCCACGGTGGTCACCAAGCTTTTTACCCAGACCTCGGCGGACAAGGCCTTTTTCGGGGAGAAGGATTTTCAGCAGCTGATGGTGGTAAAGCGCATGGCGCGCGACCTCGATATTCCCATTGAGGTAATCGGGTGCCCGACCATCCGCGAGGACGACGGGCTGGCAATGTCATCACGCAACCTGCTGCTCAGCGACCGGGCCCGCATCAGAGCGCCGCGGCTCGCCGAAGTTATGGAAGAAACCGCAGAGGCACTGGGGCAGGGGGCGAGCTTTGGCGCGCTGCAGGCGCGCGCTGTGTCCGAACTCGAAGCGGCAGGGTTTACGGACGTGGATTATTTTGAGTTGCGTTCCTGTGCCGGTCTGCGCCTGCTGGAGCACCCGAGTGAACCTGCGCGTTTGTTTGCAGCCGCCTGGCTGGCGGGTGTGCGTCTGATCGACAATATTGATGTACCTGAAAGGCCGGCGTGACAGTTCTTTGAAAGCTCTGCCCGACTTTGTATAGTTGAGGCACATTTTTTTCAGAGGTTTATTATGTTTCGCTGGATTTTTTGCGCTTTTCTTCTTTTTGCAGCGGCCGCCGGTGCTGATACTGACAACCGTATTCCGTTTCATACATCTGTCGATCTGCAGGTCGGACAATCTATGATCGTTCATGGATACCGCGGGGAATGCGGCAAGCGTCCCGCCAAAGTCGATAAAAACCGGACCAGGGATACGAAGCTCGGGGTTCTCAGTATCGGAAAGTGGGGCGTTACAAAAAGCCGCCGGTGCGGCGGCTGGACACCGGCAGTCGAGATTATTTTCACGGCCCGCAGGAAGGGCAGAGAAACCATCGAAGTTGCCGGTGAAAACATCAAAGTCAGAGTACGCTGAGTCGGCGAATTATTCTGTGAGCAGCGTTTCCAGTGCACGCCCCATGACGCAGGCGCTGTCGATCATATCGTCAATGCCGACCCATTCGTCCGGTTTGTGGGCCAGTTCCAGAATGCCCGGACCGTAGGCGATGCAGTTTTTCAGCCGGCCGATCCGGTCGATGTGTTTCTGGTCATAGGTGCCGGGCGAGGCCACGTATTCCGGTGCTTTTCCCATCACGTCCTCGATAGCGCGCGCAACGGTCTGTACCACCGGCGCGTCACGGTCTGTCATACTGGGCAGAACCGAATTCAGCTCGGTGAGCTCATAGTCAAACTCAGCCCGCGTCGCTTTCAGCCCTTCGAGCAATGCTGTGACCTCGTCGCGGACCTGATCAAGCGTCTCTTCCACCAGAAAACGGCGGTCGATCACAATCCGGCAGCTGTCCGGCACACAATGGGCCGGCAGTCCTGTGAAGTCCGGGTCCTGCTCGGGCTGGCCGCCATGAATGGAATTGATGTTCATGGTCGACTGGCGCGCGCCTTCGGGTACGACGGGCATATCGGTGTGACGGGCGGCCATGGCGGGGAAAAGCTTGTCTTCGAATTCGGCCAGTACAGCACCCATGTGCCGGACCGCGCAGTCGCCCAGAAAGGGCATTGAGCCATGGGCGATCTCGCCCTTCGTCTCGATTTCAGCCCACCAGCCGCCACGGTGCCCGAGGCAGATACGGTCTTTGTTCAGCGGCTCAGGGATTACCACATGCTGGACCCGCGCGGGGTCGAAGAACCCCTTTTCTGCAAGCCAGGCGACGCCACCGTACCCACCAGATTCCTCATCAGCAGTACCTGATATCTCTATGTGACCGGCATAGTCGGGATGCACCTCAATAAAGGTTTCTGCTGCGATGATGGACGCAGCCAGCCCGCCTTTCATGTCGCAGGCACCACGCCCGTAAATGCGCCCGTCTGAGACCTCGCCACCAAACGGATCAAAGGTCCAGCCGCGTCCGACTTCAACCACATCTGTGTGACTGTTGAAATGAACGCAGTCGCCCGCATGTTTGCCGGACCGGCGGGCCACAATATTCCAGCGCGGGTATCTGTCGCTGTCCCCTGGTGTGCCGGTGGCGCGCAAAAGCTGGGTCTCAAAGCCGCTCTTTTGCAGCCTCTCATCGAGAAACTCACAGATCAGACGGTAATCCTGCCCCGGCGGGTTGAGCGTCGGGATGCGGATCAGGTTCCGGGTCAGATCAATCAGATCATCGCGTCGGGCGGCGACAGCGCGTGCAAGGGGTGTTGTCATTTCCGCAGTTTCAGAGGACCCGTACGGAAAGGCAAGAGCGCACGCGTCAGGGGGCAGCAATCTCTTTCATTGCGGCCAGCAGGGCGCTGACTTCTTCCAGTGTATTGTAGTGGCACATCGAAACCCGCACCGCGGCTTCAAGACCAAGCGGGGTAAGAATATTCCCTGAGTAATGGTCTGCCTTTCGGATATGGGTGCGGATCCCCTGCTCGTTCAGCTGGCGCACGATGTCCGCGGCAGGCACGTGATCCAGAGCGAAACACACAAGGCCTTCGCGCGCGGAATTGTCCGGGCCGCCGATGATGGTCACGCCCTCCAGTTCCGCCAGCCCTGGCAGGTTTCCGGTTCCGTGCAGCATGGCATCGGTCAGTGCCTTTTCATGCGCGTGAATGGCGGCACCGGCCGCCTCGATCCTTGTTCTGGCGTCGTCACTGTCGCTGTGCTGGGTGCCAAGCCAGTCAAAATAGGCGACCACATCTGAAAAAGTCGCATAAGCACCGGTATCGCGCGTGCCCATTTCCCAGTTCGTGACAGGTCCGTTGTCCAGCTGTTCCAGCGGCAGCGCGGTCATTCTGTCCGAGACCCAGGCGACACCGTACCCATGTCTTGAGAAAACCTTGTAGGGCGAGACGACGTAACCGTCGATGTCATAAGAGGCGATGTCGATCCGTCCGTGGCTGGCATGCTGGATGCCGTCCACAAAAATGAATGCGTCAGGGGCGACCGCCCGGATGGCAGCGGTGATCCCGGCCACATCATTGGCGATACCTGTCACCGGCGAGGTGTGCAGGATGGTCGCGACGCGCACATCCGGGGTCATCAGCGCGGCATAGGCATCCGGACTGACAGCACCTGTTGCATCATCGTGCTGCACCGACACATAGGGCTTGCCGGACATCTCCGCCCAGTGCCGCGCGGCCGAACGGGAGGCGGGATGCTCAACACTTGATCCGATCACCACGCCGCCCGGGGGGGCGCCCATCACGGCCGTCCGGATCAGCCTGAATGTCAGTTCGGTGCCACTTTCGCCCACGAAAAACTGCCCGCCCGGGGCGTTGAAGAAGACCGCCATATCCGCTCTGGCCCTGGCGATGATATCCACCAGCGCATGTGCTGCCGGATTGTCGCGCCCCTGGTTATCTGGAATGGCTGCGAATTTTGCAGATGTCTCAACCGCTGTGTTCAGCGTGAGCGCGCCGCCGGCGTTCTCAAAAAAGATGCGCGGACCCTGAAACGGACAGCTTTCGACATGGGCAAACCGGCTGCGGATCCCGGTCATCAGCTCAGCAGCAAATGCAGTCATGCGCAAAGATCCCTTGAATCTGTTCCGGAACCCTTTGTGACCCCGGCACGTTGAAAGTCAAGCAGCGCCGGACAGCAACCGGCGCGGAAGGAGTACATAATGACACGCAGGACGTCCGCCCGGACGGAGGCAAAAAATGATGAAACAACGGTGCAGGAGGCAAGCCCGATTGCATCGCGGCTGATCTGGGAGATCATCCGGCGCGACGGCGAGGAAGAAATGGCCCGACCCTGGCGGTCGCTGGTCTGGTCCGGCATTGCGGCGGGTGTTCTGATCAGCCTGTCGGTGCTTGGCGAGGCGATCTTCCGCACCTATCTGCCGGATGCACCCTCGTCATATCTGATTGAGAATATGGGGTATTCTCTCGGGTTTATGGCTGTGATCCTCGGCCGGATGCAGCTTTTTACGGAAAATACTATCACAACGGTTCTGCCGGTCATGGTGGCACGGAGCTGGCGCTCGCTGCTCGCCATGCTGCGTCTCTGGGGCACTGTCCTGGCTGCAAATGTGATCGGCGCTTTTGCGATCGCGGGCCTTTTTGTTTTCACTCCGGCAATCCCGGCGGACATTATGGCGTCGATTGTGGACCTGTCGCACCATGCGACGGGTATGGGTGCCTCTCAGGGGTTCTGGCGCGCCATTCCTGCGGGTCTGATCGTCGCTCTGCTTGTATGGATGCTGCCGCAGGCGGATGGGCAGGGGTTCCTGCTGATCCTTGCCTTCACGTGGCTGATCGCGGCTGGTGACTTTACCCACATCGTCGCAGGATCTGTGGAGATGGCCGTGCTGATGCTGAAGGGTGACCTGTCAGCAGTGCCTGCAGTCACGGAATTCTTCCTGCCTGTTCTGGCCGGGAACATCATCGGCGGCACTGTGATTTTTACGCTCATGGCGTGGGGTCAGGTGCGTGATGAACTGCCCGCAACCTGAGTTTTTCGGAACCCTGATGCCGTTCGGGCGTTTTACCGGTGAAGCAACAAAGGAGAATTAAGATGGAATATGCAGGAATTGGTGGCTTTGTCCTTCTCGTTCTGAACGTTTGGGCTATCATCTCGATTGTCGGATCGACAACAACCACAGGAAGCAAAGTGATCTGGACCCTTCTGGTGCTCATTCTGCCGCTTATCGGCTTTATCATCTGGTTCTTCGCCGGACCGCGCGCGTCGGCGGCCCGCATCTGATATGATTGCACCGCTGCGGTATCCATTTGCGACCTATCGCGCAGCGTCTGTGGCGGCCTTCCGCCAGATTGGCAAAAACAACCTTGGCCTGATCGCGGCCGGGGTTGCATTCTTTTCGATGCTCTCCCTTTTCCCCGCGCTTGCAGCGCTGATTGCGGTTCTCAGTCTTATCGCTGACCCGGCTGTTGTGATCGTTCAGCTCGAAGAATTCAGCGGGCTGATGCCGGCGGACGTCTACCAGATCCTGAACACCCAGATCGTGGGGCTGGTCAGCGCCAGTTCTGACACCCTTGGCTGGGCCGGTGGTGTTTCGCTTTTTCTTGCTCTCTGGTCCGCGCGCGCAGGCGTGGGCGCCGTGATGCAGGGGCTCAACGCGGTGTACGGCAAACAGGGACGGGCGACGTGGCGGCACTATATCAGAGCGCTCTTTCTGACCGTCAGCCTTGTTCTCGTCGGAGTGACGGCGCTTTTGATGGTCGTTGTGGTGCCCGTAGTGCTCGCGTTTCTGCCACTGGGCACGATAGCAGGCATCGCGCTTGAGGTTCTGCGCTGGACCATCGCGATTGTGGTCATTTTTGCCGGTATCGGTCTGCTGTACCGCTTTGGGCCGAACCGCTCGGGCATCCCCATCGGATGGGTCACGCCGGGGGCGGTGTTCTCGGTCATTTCCTGGGCGGCGCTGTCCGTCGCCTTTTCGTTCTATGTCTCCCATTTCGGCAACTACAACGAAGTTTACGGGTCCATCGGTGCGGTGGTTGCGATGCTGGTCTGGCTCTGGATCAGCACTTTTCTTGTGCTTCTGGGTGCGGCGCTGAATGCCGAGCTTGAACTGCGCCGGAACCTGCCGGTGACGGATGCCGCCGAGGCGGTTGCGACAGAATAGCGCGCGTTTTCCCTGATTTTTTCGGAACCTGAACCCGGTCCTGCCGGTTGGTCCGGTGAAGCAGAAAGAAGGAGAACGATATGACAAGCGCACTGAACGTTGTGCCCGAAACAAGCGAAATCAGCACCGGTGTCCGTGACACTGAAGCGATGGCGCAGGGCCTGGAGAACATGCTTGCGGATACATACCGGCTCATCTTCAAGACACACGCCGTGCATTGGAACGTTGAAGGTCCGATGTTTTTCGCCGTGCACAATCTGACCGAAGAACAGTACGAAGATATGTTTAAAGCCGCCGATGAGATTGCGGAACGTATCCGCTCTCTGGGTCAGCTTGCCCCGTCCTCGCTGTCATCCATCGTGTCGAACTCGGTCATTCAGGACAATGACACGGCGCTGTCGGCGGGCGAGATGTGCCAGGACCTTGCGGCCGATCACGAGCGTGTGGCGCACCGGTTGCATGCGCTGATCCGCATTGCGGACGAGCATGGTGACCCTGTGACCGAAGATATGGCAGTTGCGCGGGCTACGTTCCATGAGAAGGCGGCCTGGATGCTGCGGGCTGTCTCAAAAAGCTGATCTCACCAACAGAAAAGCCCCGCCTTGTGCGGGGCTTTTTTCAGAGCCGAGCGCAGTTTTCGTCAGGCTTCATCGAGTAGATGATTTTGTGCTCGCGCAGCAGTGTCCGCTTTGAGACGCAGGCTGCGTTTCCGGGGGCGAGAAACATGTCGCGGCCGGATGTCCGAAGCCTGTGTTGTGCGCCATCGATCCGGATCGTGATGAAACGGTCGGATATGCCTGCACCGGGAATCTGTGCGACTTTGACAACCGGAGCCATGCGGAACTCCACTTTGTGCGCGGGTACGGATGACACCGCTGGCAACACCATCGCAATTGTCGCAAGCGCGGTCACCGACAGAATGCGGCGAGTAAATCTTCTGATACGTGCTGCTGCCATGGTCAAACCTCTGCTTCAGCACCCTGACGGGAAGCTCTGAAGAAAGGGTTAACCAGCCAAAACAGGCATGAATGTGGTCGGATTGTGGTACGCGCCCGGACAAGCGCGCGACGTCCGTATCCGGGATCAGGAATGCAGCGTTTCCGTGCTGGAAAAGAACATCGCCTGACTGACGGCAGAAACTACCTGATCTTCGGTGTAGGGTTTTGAGATCAGGAAAGCGGGCTCATGCTTCTCGCCGGTCAGAAGGCGTTCGGGGAAGGCGGTGATAAAGATCACCGGCCGGTCACCGAGGCTGCTGATCAGATCATTTACCGCATCAATGCCGGACGAATTATCGGCCAGCTGGATATCAGCAAGGATCAGATCGGGTGTTTCCTGCGCGCCAAGGGCTGCGGCTTCGTCGCGGGTCCGGGCCACGCCCGTCACACGGTGGCCCATGTCGGACACGATGCTTTCGAGATCCATCGCGATGATGGCTTCATCCTCGATGATCATCACCGCGCCGGAAACCACATCTGCCATCTCACGCCGGGCGATTTTCACAAGCTCTTCGGCCTCACCCTGTGACACGTCCAGAATCTGTGCAATCTCACCGAAGCCGAAGCCCTCGATGGTGTGCAGCAGCAGTGCTTCGCGGCTGTCTTCGGTGAGGCGGGCGAGATGTTTCTGCGCGCGCGCCTTCAGGCCGTTTTCGCCGGTCTCAACAGGTGCGCCGGCAGAGGCCCAGATCCGGTAGAGCACCCGGAACACGCCGGTTTTCACCTCCATACCACTGAGCACGGAACGATCCGCAAGGATTGCTTCGAGGGCCGCAGCCGCGAAACGGTCGCCGCTGCTCTGACTGCCGGTCATTGCGCGGGAAAACCGGCGCAGATAGGGTAAAATCTGTCCCAGTTGATCACTGATATCTGTAGGTGCAGCAGCATCCGTCATGCCGGGAAGTCCTTTTTTTTGGTTTTTTCTCGGAACCAAACGCAGAGTTAAGAGTTTTGTTCCGTATTAATTGCAGCCCCGCGATTCACTTTCCAGGAGAGCCACCCGTATATGACCCGGTCAGGTCCCAGCCGCAAACGCGAAAACGTCATCGACGAAAATCTCAGACGTGTATACGATGAAGCGCTCGAGGAAGGTATACCGGATCGGTTCACCGACCTGCTGAAGGCGCTCAAGGAACAGGATCAGTCAAAGGGCGCGCAGAAATGAGCAGCCCGGATCCGAGGGACGAACTGGTGGAACATCTGCCGGCCATGCGGGCATTTGCGATCAGCCTAACCCGCAATGGTGCCACTGCCGATGACATGGTTCAGGACACTGTTGTGAAGGCCTGGACAAACATCGACAAGTTCGAGCAGGGCACGAACATGCGGGCCTGGCTTTTCACTATTCTGCGTAACACGTATTATTCGTCGCGGCGCAAGACACGTCGTGAGGTTGCGGATATTGACGGGGTACATTCCGACAATCTGGCGGAAAAGCCGGCGCATGATGGCCGGCTCCATATGACGGATTTCCGCGATGCTTTTGCGCAGCTCAGCGACGAACAGCGCGAGGCGCTGCTGCTGGTCGGTGCCTCAGGGTTCTCCTATGAGGAAGCCGCCGATATGTGCGGTGTTGCCGTTGGGACAATCAAAAGCCGGACCAACCGGGCACGCCAGCGTTTGGCGGAACTCATGCATCTTGACGATGACGAACGGCTGGAGCTGACGGATGAGGCGACGCTGTCGGTGCTGTCTGCATCAAAGGCCGCGTCTTTCTGACGATGACCGGAGGCTTTCTGAGCGAGAACCTGTTTCGTGGTCTCGCGTTCCGTATTCTGCTGTTTCTGACCCTGGCGCTGCTGCCGTTCGGGCTGATCGCTATTGTTCAGACCCAGGAAATTGCGCGTCAGGCAGAGCGTAACGCCGAGCTTTCGCTGCTGGGCCTGACGGAACAGTCTTCAGGACCGGAACGCACAACGATCCAGCAGGCTTTCGGCACGGCTGAGGCTCTGGCCTCTGTCATCCGCGTCGCAATCGACGACCCGGGCACCTGCAACAGGTTTCTGGAAAGATATCAGCAGGTCGCGCCGCAGTTTTCCCTCGTCGGGCTGATATCAGCAGACGGAGCGACGCTGTGTTCGTCTGCGGGATCGGGCCACAATTTCAGCAACGATCCGGTTTTTCAGGCACTGCCTGATGCACCGGCGCGCACAATCACACGGCATGAAACGGGCCCGCTGTCGGGCGAGCCGGTCATTGTGCTGCTTGAACCGTTCTACACCAATGACCGGTTTGTCGGGTACATCACCCTGTCCATTCCGCCGTCGCGGATTCAGCGCGCTGTCGGACCTCCGATACCGCTTTCCCCATTTGATCTTGTGATCTTCAATGCAGCAGGAGAGGTTTTTCTCTCAGATCAGGGTGAAAAGTCCTCGGCGCTGAACCTGCCGCGGAACCGCAGTCTCGCGGCACTTGTCGGTGAGAAGCCTACGGTCTTTTCGGACCTGAACCAGAGCGGCACAAAAAGTGTCTATGCCGTTGTCCCGATTATTCCCGGTGTGGCCTATTCCATGAGCATCTGGCAGCAGGAGGATGTCCTGCAGAGTGCCAACCAGACGGGCCGGCTGAGCTTTTTCCTGCCTGTTCTCATGTGGCTGGCGAGCCTTGTTGTGGCATTCTGGTCGCTGAACCGTCTGGCGGTACGTCACATCAGTAAACTTGGGCGACAGATGCGGCTCTTTGCCTTTAACCGTGCGCTGCCGCGTAAGACCATGGGCGACAACGTTCCCATTGAGCTCCAGGAAATTCAGGGCACGTTCGTGAAAATGGCGGAATCCATCATCCGCGATGAGGCCGCGCTCGAAGACAACATCCGCGACAAAAACATTCTGCTCAAAGAAGTGCACCACAGGGTAAAGAACAATCTCCAGCTGATCTCTTCGATCATGAACCTGCAGATCCGGCGCGCGCAGTCAGAGGATGCCCGCTTTGTGCTCCGGCGGTTGCAGGAACGTATCCTGAGCCTCGCGACAGTGCACAAAAACCTCTACCAGAGTGATGCGCTTGACCGGGCAGATGCAGGTCACCTGCTGAGCGAAATCGTCGGGCAGCTTCTGGTCGTCGGCCTGCCGGCGGGGTCCGGGGTGGAAGTGACGCGCGACTTTGATCCCGTGCATATGGACGCGGATGACGCGGCGCCTCTGACGCTTCTGGTGTCTGAGGCCGTCACCAATGCGATGAAATACATCGGGCCGCCGGAGCCGGGTGCGCCTGCCAGGCTTTCCGTTTCCCTCAAACGCCGGGACGGGGAAACCGCAGTTTTCAGGATTTCCAACAGCACGTCGGGCGCACACGGATCAGAGGGAACCGGGTTGGGTTCGCAACTGATCAATGCCTTCGCGCGCCAGCTGAACGGGCACGTTAAGGTCTCCTTCGAAGAAAATACCCACATCCTGGAACTGAGCTTCCCAGTGCGTCAGCGGGAAGCGATCGTACGGGATTATTAACCTTGTTGCGGTAACCTTTGCGCAGGGACGGAACTCTGACGCGGTCTTTGCGTTGAGCCGTGAACGCAACAGGAAAAGGAGACCGTGATATGGCAGAGATTCCGTTTTTCTACGGACTTGCTTTCCTCACGCTGGTGGCACTTTTTATTTTTGTCACCACGCGCCGGCAAAAATCCGACCAGAGCGAAGAGGACTGAATACCTCTCAGAAGCTGGGCGGCGTACAGGCGCTGATGATTTCGCAGATTTCGTCTCCGGTATTCCGGAACCGGTGGGGCAGGCGGCTGTTGAACAGATAGCCATCGCCTGGCCCCAGCGTGCTGACCTCGTCATCGACAGTGATCTCAATGTGACCGCGGATGACAACACCCGCCTCTTCGGCCTCATGGCTGAGAAGTTCGGGGCCTGTGTCGGCACCTGGCTCATAGCTTTCGTGCAGGACCTGCAGCGCGGTATCCTGTGCAGCCCCCAGCATCCTGAGTGACAACAGCCGGGGTCCGGTATCGTCGCCCTCACCGGGTGCCAGTTCGGTAAATTCGTCCGCACGGTAGAAATATTTGCTTTGTCCCGCGTCCTCAATCGTGGCGAAAAATTCGGCCATTGAGATGGGAATCGCATCAAGCAGACTTTTCAGCGAGGCAACCGACGGGCTCGTCCGGTTCTTTTCAATGAGAGAAATCGTGCCGTTTGTCAGCCCCGCCCGGGCGGCCAGCTCGCGCTGCGACAGGCCGCGTTGTTTGCGGATGGCCCGGAGACGATGCCCGATATCCAACGATTAAACTCCCTGTTTACAGCATCAAAGCAGCAAGTGTGCCGCAATGAATATCGCCCGCACCAGCTGTTGTCACACCAATTCTGCACGCAGGTCACATTCGGGTAGTCCCGCAGATGCAGATGGCGATTGACAACTAAATTAAACGGAGTATCGATATTTTAAACACCCCGGAAATCAAAGGATGCGCCGATGGCCACAACAGCCAAAACCCCCGCCAAAAAGCCGCGCAAGTCCCGCGCTGCCAAGAAACCAAGGATCGAAGTTGTTGCAACCTCTCCTGAAAACCCGACCAATGCTGACCTTCTGGCACGGCGCGAAGCGGCTGTGCCGCGGGGCGTGGCCTCGGCGGCGCCGGTCTTTGCAGACCGCGCGGAAAACGCCGAACTCTGGGACGTTGAAGGCAAGCGGTACATTGACTTTGCCGGTGGTATTGCGGTCCTGAACACAGGCCACAGGCATCCCGCGGTCATCGCGGCGGCCAAGGCGCAGGAAGACCGCTACACACATACTTCCTTTCAGGTGGTGCCTTACGAACCCTATGTGGCGCTGGCAGAAAAGCTCAATGCCCTGGCCCCCGGTGAAGCGCCCAAAAAGTCGCTTCTGGTCACCACCGGTGCCGAAGCTGTGGAAAACGCGGTCAAGATTGCACGTGCTGCAACCGGCCGGCCGGGCGTTATCGCGTTCACTGGCGGGTATCACGGCCGTACGCTGCTGACGCTGGGTATGACCGGTAAGGTCAGCCCCTACAAAAAGGACGTGGGTCCTTTCCCGGCGGATGTGTTCCGTGCGCCGTTCCCGTCTGTACGGGACGGAATCACGGTCCAGGACGCGCTTACCGGTCTGAAAAACCTGTTTCTGACAGACGCGCAGCCGGACCGTGTCGCAGCCATCATTATTGAGCCCGTTCTGGGCGAGGGCGGCTATACGCCTGTACCCTTCGAGATGCTGCGTGAACTGCGCGCGATCTGCGATGAACATGGTATCCTCCTGATCGCTGATGAGATCCAGGCTGGCTTTGGCCGGACGGGAACGATGTTTGCAATCGAGCATTCTGGTGTGGTGCCTGACCTGATCACGGTGGCGAAGTCCATGGCTGGCGGTTACCCGATTGCGGGCGTGATTGGCCGCGCCGATGTGATGGACGCGATGGATCCGGGCGGTCTGGGCGGCACTTATGGTGGTAACCCGGTTGCCTGCGCCGCAGCGCTCGCGGCGATTGAGGCCCTGGAAACCGAAGGGCTGCTGGCTCGCTCCCTCCAGCTCGGTGACCATTTCCGGGCGAGATTTGCAGAGATTGGCGCGCGAACCGCACCTTACCGGATGTGGGACATCCGGGGTCTGGGCGCGATGCTGGCGGTTGAGTTCGTGACCGACTTTGACAGCGCTACGCCTGATGCGGCTCTGGTCAAATCGGTTTGTGCTCATGCGCTGAAGCGCGGTCTGATCCTGCTGGCTTGCGGTATGCATGGCAATGCCCTGCGGATCATGGTACCGCTGACAGCATCTGACGAGATCATCGAAGAGGGGCTCGCGATCTTTGAGGCGGCGTTGGCTGACGCCGTGGCGGAAACAGCCGCCTGAGCGCAAACCTCGACGAAACAGAACAGGGCGCCTGCATGGGCGCCCTTTTTTGTCAGCAGGGGGGCGGCGCAAAACTCGCCGGATCGGCCCGGCGCCAGCGCTTGCGGTAATCTGCCAGCACCGGATCATCGCCTTTGTCTGTCAGCAGGAAGCCTTCCGGAAGGTATGGATAGGCTTCGTTTCCTTCGGCCATTTCCTTGTCGCCCAGCCGGACCATCAGGTGTTGCGGCATAAATTCGCCGGGATGGCGCAACCCGGCAGCTCCGGTCATTTCACCCAGAGCTTTCAGCGTGTTGTCGTGGAAACGGGCCACGCGCTGGGACTTTGATCCCACGTCCAGCGCCCGCGACCGCATCGGATCCTGTGTTGCAACGCCGACGGGGCAGTGATTGGTATGACAGGCCTGCGCCTGGATGCACCCGATGGCAAACATGAACCCTCGGGCCGAATTGCACCAGTCAGCCCCCAGGGCCAGACACCGTGCGATGTCAAAAGACGAGACCACCTTGCCCGCGGCGCCGATTTTGACCTGATCGCGCAGACCGGCGCCGCGCAGCGTGTTGTGCACAAACGTCAGCCCTTCGACGAGCGGCATGCCGATGTGGTTGGAGAATTCGACGGGTGCCGCACCCGTGCCGCCTTCGGTGCCGTCCACCACGATGAAATCGGGAACGATCCCGGTTTCCAGCATTGCTTTGACCATGCACATGAATTCCCGCCGGTGGCCGATGCAGAGCTTGAACCCGACGGGTTTGCCGCCCGAAAGGTCGCGCATCTGCCCGATGAACTGCATCATCTCAACGGGTGTCGAAAAGGCAGAATGCGCAGCCGGAGAGACGCAATCCTCGCCCATCGGAATGCCACGCGCTTCTGCAATCTCGGGCGTGATTTTGGAGGCGGGCAGCATGCCGCCATGTCCCGGTTTGGCGCCCTGGCTGAGCTTGAGTTCGATCATCTTGATCTGATCCAGGGTCGCGGTCGCCTGGAATTTGTCGGGATCAAAAGTGCCGTCAGCGGCCCGCGCACCAAAATACCCGGATGCCACCTGATAGATCAGGTCACCACCGCCTTCTTTGTGATACCGGCTGACGGACCCCTCGCCAGTGTCATGCGCGAACCCACCCATTTTTGCGCCCGTGTTCAGCGCCTGGATGGCATTGCCGGACAGCGATCCGAAACTCATCGCAGAGATGTTGAAGACAGAGGCGCTGTAAGGCTGTTTGCAGTCCTTGCCACCGATCTTCACCCGAAAATCGGTATCTTCGATTTCGACCGGGGCGACTGAATGCGTCACCCATGCATAGCCCGCGTCATAGACCCGCATCCGCGTGCCGAATGGCCGTTTGTCCTCCTGACCTTTGGCGCGCTGATACACGAGACTGCGGGCATCACGGCTGAAGGGTTCTTCGTCCTGATCGCTTTCGATCAGGTACTGACGGATTTCCGGGCGGATACCTTCGAAAAGAAACCGCATATGTCCCAGCACCGGGTAATTGCGCAGGATCGAATGTCCGGTCTGGCGTACATCATGCACCCCCAGGGCCGTCAGCCAGACAAAAAACGCCAGCGGGATCAGCATCCACCATGTCCAGGCAAGGGCCAGGATGAGGCTGATTACACTCAGGGCGATGACCCCTGCGAAGGTTGCAAAGCGGGTCATAGAACCTGGATCTGTCATGGAAACTCCGGTGCCTTTTATACACAGACCCCCAGGGCATGGGCGAGCGGGGCTGTTGCAGAAATATTAAACGTATCGGGATGATCCGGCATATAGAGACGGTGCGCAAGAAAACTCTGCGTGGGACACAACCCTGTCGGGTCTTGCGCTGTCAGAGCAACCTGCTACGCTCCTGGCAAGGCCGGAAGGCGCGATATGGCGTGCAACGCAAAGGCCGCATGGAAGAATCGCCTGTAATTACACGGGCCGAACACACTGGAACGCACACCGTTGGCTCAGCAGGTGTTTAATATTCTGATCACTTTGTGGCCCTGCAAAAGTTCGGGCAGGGGTGCGGTTTGAACAATATCTGCGCATATGCCGAAAATTACGCGCAGTTTCGGCCAGGTGGTGCATTTCGCGTGTTTTCTCTGTCCCGCGATGGGCGTATGGCAGTCAGTCTGAACACCCCTGCAGTGGCCGGTTGGCGGACACTGTCCCGACGGAGAGACCAGACATGACCCCATTCGCCATCGCCGGCGTCCAGATGTACGTCAACGCCCTTCAGTCCAACGTAGAAGGCATGATCCAGCGCCTTGATGTGCTGATGGCGCGTTTTCCCTGGACGCAGATGGTTCTGTTCTCGGAACTGGCGCCTTATGGCCCGCTGGACCGTTTCGCCCAGCCACCCGAAAACGAAGCACTGGACCAGTTCTGCACTGCTGCGCGCAAACACCGCGTCTGGCTGATCCCTGGGTCGATGTTCCTGCGCGATCCGGAAACCGGTCTGGTGTACAATACCTCTGTTGTTATCAATCCCGAGGGAGAGATCATCCGGCGCTACGCCAAGATGTTCCCGTTCCGCCCATATGAAGCCGGTATCGCCGCAGGCGAGGATTTCTGCGTATTTGATGTCCCGGAGGTGGGGCGTTTTGGTCTTTCGATCTGCTATGACATCTGGTTCCCGGAAACCACACGGCAGCTAACGGCTCAGGGGGTCGAGGTGCTGCTCCACCCGGTTCTGACCGGCACAACGGACCGGGACGCGGAGCTGGCCATTGCGCGCGCAACTGCGGCACAGTTCCAATGCTATGTGATCGACGTGAACGGTCTTGGCGCAGGCGGTGTCGGCCGTTCGCTGGTTGTGGACCCCTCTGCGCATGTTCTGCACCAGTCCGCCGGGCAGGAAGATATGTTCCCCATTGAGGTGGATCTGAGCGCCGTGCGGCGCCAGCGCGAGACCGGCATGAAAGGCCTGGGACAGGTGCTCAAGAGCTTCCGCGACCGGTCGGTGGATTTCTCGGTTTATGACAGAAACAGTGGAACCGATGCGTTTCTCAAAACGTTAGGACCACTGGAAATACCGCAACAGGGCACGCGCGCGGGCCTTCATGTGGATGTCCCGGGCGAAGACAAACGCCACGAAGCACCTGCCTACAAAGGTTCAGGGATGCACGTGGCGCAAACGACCGCCGGACTGAACGAAGACCGCGCTACTGCGACGCTCAGACCGGTGGCGGATGACGGAAAACAACAATCGAGCGGGTAATCCCGCAGTGGAAAAGAATGGTCGAAACCATCTGCTGCTGCATCAGGGACGCCCGCGCAACGGGGAACACAGATGCAAGCGATCAATGACTACTCTTCGGCCATACAGCTTCGTTCCGACCGCTGGAGCGCACTCCGGGAGGCGACTGGCGCACTGACACGGGCGAGTGGGGCACGGCAGACCACGGCCTTGTCCAAAAAGGTCGAAGAACTGTTTGCCAACCTGTCAGTTATCGAACCCTACTGGGCCTTTCCGGGCATGGCTGCATTTGATTACATGCGGCGCCAGTTCGAGCACGGAAACTTCGACGAACTTGCTTTCGCTGTAGGGCGGGTGACGCGGGCGCTGACCACAGGGGCCTATCGCCGCCGGCATATCCCGCTGGAACGCGAAAGCCTCGACAGTGATGAACTGGAAGATGAGGCGATGCAGTCGCCGGAGGCCCGTGCGCTGGCCAAACCGTACTTTGAGGTGCTGATCGTCGACAATGTGAACGAGCACCAGGAGCGCTGGCTGCGCAACAACGTGACCCAGATGCGCCGCCCGGAGGACCCGTTCATCTATGAGGCGCTGGTCGTGCCCAGCCTTGAAGACGCGCTGGTCGCGGTGCTGTTCAACCATAACATCCAGGCGATCGTGGTCCGGCCCGGGCTGGTGCTGAAATCCCGGATGGACCAGCAGATTGTGCAGCGGTTCCTGAACCGGGCAGGGGGGCAGGACGAAATCGACAATATGGAGCCCGACAATTACGGGCCCGAGCTGTGCCGCCTGGTGGCTAAGGTGCGCCCGGAACTGGATGCTTATCTGGTCACGGAGCGGTCTGTAGAGGATATCGCTGGTCTTGATCTCGGTATCTGCCGCCGTGTTTTTTACAACCAGGAAGACTTCATGGAGTTGCATCTGAACATCCTGCGGGGCGTTCAGGCACGGAACAAAACGCCATTCTTCACGGCGCTGACGGAGTATTCCAAACAGCCCACCGGCGTTTTTCACGCCATGCCGATCAGCCGCGGCAAATCGATCAGCCGTAGCCACTGGATTCAGGATATGGGTGCGTTTTATGGGCCTAACATTTTTCTGGCAGAAACCTCGGCGACCAGCGGAGGTCTGGACAGCCTGCTGGAACCACACGGCCCGATCAAGGAAGCGCAGGAACTTGCCGCTCGCGCCTTTGGGTCAAAACAGACGTTTTTTGCAACGAACGGGACCTCGACCTGCAATAAGATCGTCGTGCAGGCCCTTGTAAGGCCTGGAGATATTGTCCTTGTTGACCGCGACTGTCACAAGTCTCACCACTACGGAATGGTGCTTGCGGGCGCGCAGGTCTGTTATCTCGACAGCTATCCGCTCAATGAGTACTCGATGTACGGTGCAGTGCCGCTGCGCGAGATCAAACACCAGCTTTTAAAGCTGAAGGCCGAGGGCAAGCTGCACAAAGTGCGGATGCTGCTGCTGACGAACTGCACCTTTGATGGTCTCGTCTACAACGTCGAACGGGTCATGGAAGAGTGTCTTGCGATCAAGCCGGACCTGATCTTCCTCTGGGACGAAGCCTGGTTCGCTTTTGCCCGCTTTAATCCAACATACCGGCAGCGGACGGCCATGACGGCCGCCAACACGCTGCGTGAGCGCTTCCGGACGGATGCGCACAAGCGCATGTATGAGGCGCAGCAGAGTACGCTGGAGAACGCAGATGAGGAAAAGCTGCTGGAAACGCGGCTTATTCCGCCGCCCGAGGCGCGTGTCAGGGCCTATGCCACGCAGTCGACCCACAAAACCCTGACCTCACTGCGGCAGGGGTCGATGATCCACGTCAATGATCAGGATTTCAAAGGAGAGGTCGAACAGGCTTTCCACGAAGCTTACATGACCCATACGTCGACTTCGCCCAACTACCAGATTATCGCCAGCCTGGATGTCGGGCGCAGGCAGGTCGAGCTGGAAGGCTATGAGTTCGTGCAACGCCAGATTGAGGCCGCTCTTTCGATGCGGCGGGCAATCATGACACATCCGCTTCTGAAGAAGTACTTTCGGGTGCTCACCGCGGGTGACATGATCCCGGATGAATTCCGGCAGTCCGGCATCACCAGCTATTATGATGCCGAACAGGGCTGGACCGACATGTGGGACAGCTGGGAACAGGACGACTTTGTCCTGGATGCTACGCGGGTGACGCTGGCAGTCGGGGGCACGGGCTGGGACGGTGACACGTTCAAGACCGACATCCTGATGGACAAATACGGGATCCAGATCAACAAGACTTCCCGGAATACCGTGCTCTTTATGACCAACATTGGTACCACCCGGTCTTCGGTTGCCTATCTGATTGAAGTGCTGGTGGAGATTGCCAAGTCACTCGACGAGCGCATTGACGACGCCAGCAAGATGGAACGTCTGTCTTTTGAGCGCCGGGTGAAAGCTCTGATGGAGGACCTGCCGCCGCTGCCGGATTTCAGCCGGTTCCACGAAGCCTTCCGTGCCTGCCCGACCACGGGCGAGGGCGACATCCGGTCAGCCTTCTTTCTGGCCTATGATGAAAACAAGTGCGACTACCTGGACATCAACGGCTCTCTGAAAGACGCGCTCGATGCGGGTGAGACGGTGGTTTCTGCCAGCTTTATCATTCCCTATCCGCCGGGCTTTCCGATTCTGGTGCCAGGTCAGGTGATCAGCCAGGAAATTCTGGCCTTCATGCTGGCGCTGGATGTGACGGAAATTCACGGCTACCGGCCCGATCTGGGCCTGCGGGTCTTCACCGGTGAAGCACTCGACGAAATTGTCAAAGCGCACACAGATGCGCCCAAAATTGCCCCCGCGGCAGAATAGAATTAACAGAGAGGACAGCAATTCATGGCGACTACGGTTCTGAAGAATATCTCGGAAATCCGCCGGTATTTTCACCGCAACGAAGACCCGGTTTATTTCGTGTCGGCGACCAACTTTAACTTGCTTGGTATCGACGAGTGGGTGAAGAACTTTAAATATATCTGCTACATTGACTGTTATGACGGCCGGCACCCGAACGTGTTCTGTCCGTCTGAACAGCCGCATGCAGAGTTCCAGTCGATCGAAGACATCAACAACTACCTGCTGCAGCACAAAGAGGTGATTGATTTCATCAAGCGGCGGGGCGGCAAACCCAAGTTCGTATTCCTGATGTTTGATGAAGAGACTGAACGCCTTGCGAAGGAACTGGGTGGCACCGTCTGGTTCCCCAAAGCCAAGCTGCGCACGAATATGGACAACAAGATCGAAACGGTCCGCATCGGCAACAAGGCGGGTGTGCCCTCGGTGCCCAATGTGCTGGCTGAGGTGAAATCCTACGAAGATCTGAAGAAAACCTGCGAGAAGGCTGGGATCGGACATGATCTGGTGCTGCAGTCCGCCTTTGGCGACAGCGGCCATACGACGTTCTTTATCAAGTCCGAGGCTGATTTCCGCCGCCACGAGCATGAAATTGTGGGCGAGGGCGAGATCAAGATCATGAAACGGATTGATTGCCGCGGCTCGGCGATTGAGGCCTGTGCCACGTCCGAGGGGACCATTGTCGGTCCGCTGATGACTGAACTCGTGGGCTTCAAGGAGCTGACGCCCTATCGCGGCGGCTGGTGCGGCAACGAAATCCTGTCGACCGCCTTTCCCCCCAAAGTGCGTGAGCGCGCGCGCGACCTGACGTTCAAATTCGGGGAACAGCTGCGCAAAGAGGGGTATCGCGGGTATTTTGAGCTCGACTTCCTGATCGACAAAAAGACCGGTGATCTGTGGCTGGGGGAACTGAACCCCCGTATTACGGGTGCATCGTCCATGACCAACCATGCGGCCTTTGCACATGCGGATGCGCCGCTCTTCCTGTTTCATCTGCTGGAATTCTCGAAAAAGAAGTTCAACCTTGATGTGGATGAGCTGAATGCCCGCTGGGCGGACAGCGCCAATATCGACAGCTGGTCGCAGATGGTGATCAAACACACCGACGATACAGTCGATATCTGCACTGCAGCGCCTGAAACCGGGATTTACCGGATGCTGGAGGACGGACGCGTGGTCTACGACCGCTTTGACTATCACCGTCGTGCTGTGGAGAGCGAAAACGAAGCGTTCTTCCTGCGTATTCTTGGCCCTGGCGACTACCGTTACGAAGGCGCGGATATTGGTATTCTTGTGACCCGTGGCCGGTCGATGACCAAGAATTTCCAGTTGAACGACCGTGCGAAAAAGTGGATCCACGGTATCAAGCAATGCGTGGCG
The DNA here is from genome assembly GCF_042055075.2 of Roseobacter phycocola. Taxonomy (GTDB): domain Bacteria; phylum Pseudomonadota; class Alphaproteobacteria; order Rhodobacterales; family Rhodobacteraceae; genus Roseobacter. The sequence continues at coordinate 130,423 of NZ_CP194012.1, forward strand.
GCAAAACCGCTGCCGCAGGCCGAAGCCGGACCCGCTCTGGCGGACCCTGCGTTCAAGATCCTCTGACTGACAAGGACAGCGCATCCGATGCTATGGCGCGCCTTTACCGAAGAAACGCCCGGTCCGAAATGGTCCGGGCTTTTCGCCGAATACTGGCCCCATTATCAGCGCTGGTGGCTGAAAGAGGGGGAAAGCGCGCGCCCGACCTATGCAGAATCGCGCCGGGCGCTGACCGAACACATGCCGGAAATTGTCCCACTGTGGGAGGAGCTGTGCGAGCTCGCGGGCGGTGGCGACCACGCCGCACGTTTTCTGTCGTTTTACTGCCCGCCGCCTTATCTGGCGGGATGCAGCCAGGCTATCTGGACGGGCAAAGAGCCTGTGATCGTCCGCAACTACGACTACAACCCGGACGCATTTGACAGCCTTGTACTGCGTACCAGCTGGCAGGGGCGGAGCGTTCTTGGCACGTCTGACGGTCTTTTCGGCATGGTGGATGGCATGAATGATGCAGGCCTTGCCATATCGCTGACCTTTGGCGGACGCCGCGTTGTGGGCGAGGGGTTCGGTGTGCCGCTGATCCTGCGTTATGTCCTGCAGACCTGTGAGACAGCCGAACAGGCCGGCGCGGCCCTGGCCCGCATTCCCACGCATATGAGCTACAACGTGACGGTGCTCGACAAAAAGCGGCAGTACCTGACTGCGATGATGGCGCCGGACCGCAAAACGGTTATCACTCATGCGGCGGTGGCAACCAACCACCAGGAAAACGTGGAATG